>CAZDAO010000358.1:0-4456 GCA_964503015.1 uncultured Nocardioides sp.
CACGATCTGGGACGAGTGGGCCGACGACAAGGGCGACCTCGGCCCGGTCTACGGCTACCAGTGGCGCTCGTGGCCCACGCCGGACGGCCGCCACGTCGACCAGGTCGCCCGGCTCGTCGAGGGGATCCGCACCAACCCCGACTCGCGCCGCCACATCGTCTCGGCGTGGAACGTCGCCGACGTCGACGACATGGCGCTGCCGCCGTGCCACACCCTCTTCCAGTTCTACGTCGCACCGTCCGAGACCGGGCCGGGCAGGCTGTCCTGCCAGCTCTACCAGCGCTCGGCCGACACGTTCCTCGGTGTGCCGTTCAACATCGCGTCCTACGCCCTGCTGACGCACATGGTCGCCCAGGTCGCCGGCCTCGAGGTGGGCGACTTCGTCCACACCATGGGCGACGCGCACCTCTACCTCAACCACGTCGAGCAGGCGCGTCTGCAGCTCACGCGCGAGCCGCGACCGCTGCCGCGCCTCGTGCTCAACCCCGAGATCAGCGAGATCGACGCCTTCGACCTCGAGGACATCGCGGTCGAGGGCTACGACCCGCACCCCGCGATCAAGGCGCCGATCGCGGTCTAGGCTCAACCCGTGACCCGCCCCGACCAGCGGGTGGTGCTCGTCGCCGCCCACGCCCGCAACCGTGTCATCGGCAACGGCCCCGACATCCCGTGGCGGATCCCCGGGGAGCAGGCGCAGTTCAAGGAGCTCACCTGGGGGCACACGCTGCTGATGGGGCGGACCACGTTCGAGTCCATCGGCCGCCCCCTCCCCGGTCGTACGACGATCGTGCTCACCCGCCACCTCGGCTGGAGCCACGACGGTGTGCTGGTCGCCCACACGGTCGAGCAGGCGCTCGACCTCGCCGGGGCCCAGCCGGGTGACCTCATGGTGGCCGGCGGCGGTGAGGTCTATGCCGCGCTGCTGCCCCACGCCACCCACCAGGTCCTGACCGAGGTCGAGCTCGAGCCGGAGGGCGACGTGCACTACCCGCAGTTCCCCGCCGACGAGTGGGTGGAGACGCGCCGCGAGTCCTTCGACGGCTACGAGCGCGTGTGGCTCGAGCGGATGGACCCCGCGGCGTGAGGATCACGGTCGACCCCTCCTCGGACGTCCCGCCGTTCGCGCAGGTGCGGGAGGCGATCCGCGGCCAGGTCGATGCCGGCGAGCTCGCGCCCGGCCACCGGCTGCCACCGGTGCGCTCGCTGGCCACCGAGCTCGACCTCGCCGCCAACACCGTGGCGCGCGCCTACAAGGAGCTCGAGGCCCTCGGGGTCGTCGAGACCCGGGGCCGTGCCGGCACCTTCATCTCCGGCAGCGGTGTCGAGCGGTCGCTGCGCGAGGCCGCGGCGACGTACGTCGAGTCGGTGCGCGCGCTCGGGGTGACCGACGCGGCCGCGATCGACGCCGTACGCCGCGCGCTCGGACAGTAGCCACTTCCGGACACGTGTGGCGCATCACTGACCGGTGGGAATGATCCGCCGACGCGGACCGTTGCACCGGTCAGCTGATTCCGCATCATGCCCCCGGGCCTCAACTCTCGCCGCTACGAGCGGCCCTTCGCCGAGAGGCGGCTGACGGGTCAGCGAGCAGCATCACGCAGCCACCCGCCGGGTGAGCCCCGGTCAGGGTGGCTGCGTGCTGTCCGGACCAGGCATGGCAGGCTCCACCGCATGGAGCCGGACCGCGACGCGCACATCGTGGTGGCGGCCGTCGCCCTCGTGCGGGACGGTCACGTGCTGACGGTGCGCAAGCAGGGCACCGAGCGGTTCATGCTGGTCGGCGGGAAGCTCGAGCCGGGGGAGTCGGCGCGGGACGCGGCGCTGCGGGAGACGCGCGAGGAGGTCGGCATCGAGGTCGACGAGGCGAGGTTGCTCGGCGAGTTCCACTCCGAGGCAGCCAACGAGCCGGGCCACACCCTGCACTCGACGGTGTTCTGGATCGAGTCCGACGCCGAGCCGGTCGCCGCCGGCGAGATCGCCGAGGTGCGCTGGACGCCGATCGACGACCACCCCGACGACCTGGCACCGATGCTGGAGCACCACGTGCTGCCCGCCATCCGGGGCCGCTGAGGTCCAGTCAGGCGAAGAGCGCCAGCTCCTCGCCCCAGCCGTCGACCATGTCGGTCGTGCGGGTGTTCCCCCGCCCGGCGTCGTACGCCGCCAGCGTCGGCCGCACCCGTGCGAACGTCTCGCGGACCGCGCTGACGTCGCCGGCGAGCGTCCGCTCCACCAGGCCGAGCAGCTCGTCGGCCGACCAGCCGTCGAGCGGGTGCGTGCGCAGCTCCCAGGGGAGGTACTTGTTGTAGGGCCGGACCCGTCCGGCGAGCGCGAACACCACGTCGAGCAGCCACGGCACCGACTCGGCGGCGTCGAGCCGGGTCTCGAGGTCGCGGCCGTCGCGGTGGTTCTTGAGCGCGCGGTAGGCGAAGTTGACCCACCCGTCGAGCCGGTCGTGCTCGATGAGCAGCTCGTCGGCCTCGTCGGGCGTCAGCGTGGCCTGGCGGCGCACGGCGGCGGCCAGCTCGCCACCGGTGCGGTCGAGCAGCACGGGCGCCCAGGCATAGGACCAGCGGAACCACCAGCCCTCGGTCCCGAACGGTGGCACCGTGACGATCTCGGTCCAGGAGTCGACGGCCTCGTCGACCTCGGGGGAGTGCGTCGAGGACCGCGTGGCCGCGGCCGTGTCGGTGAGGACGACGACGACGTCGAGGTCGGAGTGCTCGGTCGCGTAGCCGCGACCCGCCGAGCCGCTGAGCACCAGACCGAGCAGGTCGTCGCCGTGCGCCGCGTCGTTGCGGTCGGCCAGCGCCACCAACCTCGCCCGCTGGTCGTCGCCCAGGCCGGCGGGCAGGTCGAGGTCGGGCACTAGGCCTCCTTGGGTGGCAGGGTCCTCACGTGGGCCACACCGCGGTCGACCCACAGCTGCAGCTGGTCGTCGTCGGCGAGGGCCTCGGCGGCGACGAGCAGCCACCCTGTCATGGGACGACCGCGCATCTCCATCGGATTGACGGTCGCGCCGTCGACCCACGCCGCAACGTCGGACGGGTCGGCGCGCACCATGAGGGACCCCTCGCTGGCGGCCGCGACCGCCATGTGGCCGTCGACCATGAAGCCGAGGCCGCCGAACATCTTCTTCGAGGTCACCCCCGGCTCGCCCTCGAGGAGGTCGTGGATCCGCTGCGCCAGCACCTCGTCGTACGCCATGCGCAGCAGTATGCGGCTCGGCGCCGACAACGGGACGGAGCGGGAGCGATAACCTTCCCGCATGAGCGAGCGCAGCGAGCGAATCAACAGGCGCAGTGCGGCACGTGCCTCATGCGCGCACGGAGCGAAGCGAGTACGTGCATGAGTAGCACTGCCCCGTTCGGCCGCCTGCTCACCGCGATGGCCACCGCCTTCAACGAGGACGGCACGGTCGACCTCGACGGCACGGCGAGGATCGCCGCTCACCTCGTCGACAACGGCAACGACGGCGTGGTCGTCAGTGGCACTACGGGGGAGAGCCCGACGACCTCGGTGGCCGAGGACGGGGAGATCCTGCGCGCGGTCCACGGCGCCGTCGGCGACCGCGCGACGGTGATCGCCGGTGTCGGCACCAACGCGACCGCCCACTCGGTCGAGCTCGCCCAGCAGGCCGCGAAGATCGGCGTCGACGGCGTGCTGCTGGTCAGCCCCTACTACAACAAGCCCGGCCAGGTCGGTCTGCGCCACCACTTCGGCGCCGTCGTCGAGGCGACCGACCTCCCCGTCATGCTCTACGACGTCCCGGGCCGCACGGCGACGCTGATCGAGCTGCCCACCTACGAGGCGATGCGCGGCTACGACCACGTCGTGGCGGTCAAGGAGGCCTCGGGCCTGCTGCCGCGGACGGCCCAGCTGGTCGACCTCGGCTACTCCGTCTACTCCGGCGACGACGTCGCCACCCTGGGCTACCTCGCCTACGGCGGGGTCGGCCTGGTCTCGGTGGTCGCCCACGCCGCCGGGCAGCAGCTCGCCGCGATGATCGACGCCTGGGTGCGCGGCGACCATGCCGAGGCGCTGCGCATCCACACTGCGCTGCTCCCGGCCTTCGACGCCGTGATGGGCGTCCCCAACTACGGAGCGACCACCGCGAAGGCAGCCCTGGAGCTGCTCGGGGTGATCGACAACCGCCGCGTCCGCGGACCCCTCGTCGCCCTGGACGACGAGGAGGTCGCGGCGCTGCGCACCGGCCTGGCCGCCGCCGGCCTGATCTGAACGACCGCCCCCACACCGAACCGAGGAAGTCCTTGAGTCATCCCCATCCCGACCTGAGCGCACCCGCCCCCCTGCCCGAAGGAGGCCTCCGGGTCATCCCCCTCGGCGGCCTGGGCGAGGTGGGCCGCAACATGACCGTCTTCGAGTACGACGGCCGGCTGCTGCTCGTCGACTGCGGCGTGCTGTTCCCCGAAGAGCACCAGCCGGGCGTGGACCTGAT
>CAZDAO010000359.1:0-4437 GCA_964503015.1 uncultured Nocardioides sp.
CTACCAGCGCGGCCGGATCCAGGACGAGTCGATGCTCTACGAGCAGCGCAAGCACGACGGCTCGCTGCCGATCATCGGCGTCAACACCTTCGTCAAGGAGTCGGCCGCCGACGCGCAGCCCCAGGAGATCGAGCTCGCCCGCGCAACCGAGGCCGAGAAGGAGTCGCAGCTCGCGCGGGTGCGCGCCTTCCAGGCCGAGCACGGCGCGGAGGCGCAGGAGGCCCTGGCCCGCCTCAAGGACGCCGCGGTGTCGGGCGAGAACGTGTTCGCCGTGCTGATGGACGCTGCGCGCGTCTGCTCGCTCCAGCAGGTCACCGAGGCCTTCTTCGAGGTCGGCGGCCAGTACCGCCGGAACGTCTGAGCTCGGGGACGAGCGGAGCGAGGACCCGAACGCGAAGAGGTTGAGGGAGCCCCGCGGCCGAGGAACGAGGCCGCGACGGGCGGCTCGAAACCTGAGCTCGGGGACGAGCGGAGCGAGGACCCGGTCAGGCCGAGGCCCGCGCCGCGCGGTGCGGGTCGGGCAGCGGGACGACGTCGCCGAGGTCGCCCTCGGCGGCGGGCAGGTCGAAGCGGAAGACCGCGCCGGGGCCGGGCTCGGCGGGCAGGCACTCGATCGTGCCGCCGTGGCGGTGCACGATGGTCTGGCAGATCGACAGGCCCATGCCGGTGCCGCGGAACCCGGACCGGACCGTGTCGCTGCGGTGGAACCGCTGGAAGATCAGCGTGCGCTCGTGCTCGTCGACGCCGACCCCGTTGTCCCGGATCTCGACGACGACCCGCGACCCGCGGCGGTGCGCCGTGACCTCGATGTGGGCGGGCACGCCGGGACGGGAGTACTTGACCGCGTTGTCGACGAGGTTCGAGAAGAGCTGGCGTACGGCGAGCCGGTCGGCGCGCACGGCCGGGAGGGCACCCGGCACCACGAGCCGGTCGTCGGGGCCGAGGAGGTCGCCGGCGAGGGTGAGCACCCCGTCGGTGCCGGTGAGCGCGATGTCCTCCGGCACCAGGTCGCCCGCCTCGGCGAGGGCGTGGGCGAGCAGGTCGTCGATCAGCTGGGCCATCTGGCCCGAGGCCCGCTCGGCGCGCTGGAGCGCGAGGAGGGTGTCGCTGTCGGCCTCGAGGTCCTCGGCCGCCAGGCCGACCCAGGAGCGGATGGCCGTGAGCGGGCCACGCAGGTCGTGCGCGGCCGTGGAGGCGAAGCTGACCAGGGGACGCAGTCCCTGCCGGTGCTCGGTGACCTCACGCAGCACGAGCAGCACGGAGGGGTGGTCCTCATCCCCCCGTCGCACCGGGAGCGTCGCACGCGACACCGCGAGCACCATCTCCTCACCCGACCCCAGCGGCACCTCGACGTCGCCCACCCCGAGCTCGGCGCGCACGGCACCGGTGTTCTCCACGCTGGGTGCGACCACCAGCTCGACGAGCGCAGCCAGGGCGTCGGCGTCGGGAGCACCCGGCCGGACGCGGTGCGCGAGCCGCCGACTCGCGCCGTTGCTGCGCTCGATGCCGCCGTCGGGACCCACGACGATGAGCCCCTCGTCCATGCTCTCGGTCATCTCCGCGAGCAACGCGGCCTGCTCCGCCGCCCGCTCCTGGGCACGCGCCGTGCGGATGACGAGCTGGTCGATGCGGTCGCTCAGCGTGCCGACGCCGAGCCCGGTGACCAGGACCGCGACCAGGAAGAGCTGCGGGAGCAGGGCCTGCTCGAGCGGGTCGCCGAGGTCGGCGTAGGGACCGATCCCGACGAGGGTGAGCACGAGGCCGCCCATGCCGAGGGAGAGCGCGTGCAGCGAGGCGAGGTAGGTCGGGTAGCGCGCTGCCGACCACACGCACAGGGACACCACGAGGAACACGAGCGGGAGGGGCTGGAGGAAGATCGCGACCAGGGCGCTCAGCGAGACCACCCACAGCAGCGCCAGCTCGCGCCGCGAGCCACCGCGCGTGCGGGGCGTCGGGTGCTGGGTGTGCCACTCCCAGCCGAGGTGACCCACGCAGCCGACGACCAGGATCCCGGTGAAGTGCCGGGCGAACCACGCCTCGGGCACCCAGATGTCCCACCCGGAGCCGGCGAGCAGCACCCCGCACGAACCGATGAGTGCCCCGGCCAGGCTCCCGATCGCCGCGGCACCGCAGGTCCGGGCCAGTGTCCTGGGCGAGCGGAAGCTCTCCGTGCCGCCGGCGCCGAGCAGGGTCGGGCACCAGCGTCGCAGCAGCACGACGGTCAGCCAGGTCTGGAACGCGAGGGAGACCGCACCCAGGACGACGATCGCACCGGGGGCGTCGGTGAGCCAGGAGATGGTCCCGTGGATCACCGTCAGCGGCAGCAGCACGCGTGCCTGGTGGCGCGGTGACTCCGCGAGCAGCCAGAGCAGCGCCACGCCGGCGGCGGGCCAGATCAGGCTGACGGTCTGACCCTCGACGACCGTCAGGCGAGCCGCTACCGCGAGGGCGGCGTAGGCGACGCCGAACCCGATCGCCCACGGGAGCGCGAGTGGCTGCGGCCTCACGGGCGCGTCCGTCGCCCGTGGGCCGCGCCGTCGGCGACACGGATCTGACACACGAGGTGAACTTTAGTGCCTCCTCCGGTCACCCGAGGGGAACAAGTGCACAAACCCCGTCGGAGATGCGGTACCAGGTCCGGGTCCCGGGTCGGGTCCCGGGTCGGGTCACAGGTTGATCGTGATGTCGGCGCCCTTGCGGAGGTCCTCGATCAGCGTCCCTGCCACCTTGCCGACCTGCTCGGTCCTGACCTGCTCCGCGAGCTGGTCGCGGACCTGAGCGAAGGGCGGCACCGACTGTCCCTGCTCCCCCGCCTGGGCCTGCTGCTGCTTCACCTGGGCGTAGAGCGCCCGGAGCTGCTTCTCGGAGGGCTCGATCGGGCCGTCCTCGTCGTCGACGAGCTGCTCGACCATCACCTGGGTCTCGACCTGTGCGCGGGCCTGCTCCTGGCTCAGCCCCTGCTCCTCGACCGCCTTCAGCAGCTCCTCGGCCGACCCCATCTGGTTCTGCTTCGCCAGCGTCTCGAGCTCGGCGTCCACCTCGTCGTCGCTGACCGAGATGCCGCGGGACTCGGCCTCCTGGGCGAGGAGCTCGGTGTCGACGAGCTCGTCGACCGCCTGCTTCTTCAACGCCTCCTCGTCGGGGGCCTGCCCACCCATCTGCGCCTGGTCGGACGCCTGCTTGAAGGTCGCCTCGTAGATCGGGACGAACTCGTCCTTGGTGACCTCCTCACCGTTGACCTCGGCGACGACGTCGGGGATGCCGTCGAGGTCGGGCCCGGCCGCCGCCGAGGAGTCGGCGGAAGCCTCGCCCGTGGGGTCGGCGGATGCGGAGGCGTCGTCGGAGGCCTTCGCGTCGTCCCCGCCGTTGCCGCAGGCGGTGAGGGTGAGGAGGGCGGCGGCCGCGAGGGCGCCGACGGTGGTCCGGACAGTCCGGTGGGTGCGCATCGTGTGAGTCATCGCCCTCGACCGTACGCACCGAACCTGAGTGCCTTCCTCAGGTTCGGCGGGGCGGTGTCAGACGTCGCATCAGAGGTGGTCGGGCACGATCAGCGCGTCGGGGTCATGACGCACCGGCAGCTGCGCGAGCGCCGTACGCACCAGCGTGACGCGGGCGGCCACCGCGACCTTCTGCCGCAGCCGGCCCACGCCGCTGTCCCCAAGGGTCTGCTCGACCGCCGTGGCGACCTGCTCGTCGGTGAAGGTCGGCCGGGTACCGGCGGGGACCTCGACGTCGGGAAGCGCCAGCAGCACGGGCAGCACCTGGCTGCCGACCGCCTCCAGCAGGTGGTAGCGGTCGAGCTTGCTCATCGCCTCCCAGGCGTCGTCGTCCTTGGCGCGTCGTCGTACCTTGCCGGCGGCCACGGTCCTCGCGGCAGCCGTGACGGCGACGGTCAGCTCGTGCTCGGTGAAGCGCATGCGGCCAGCATGCCCGATCGCCCGGCGGCTCAGGCGGGCGAGGGCTCGCCGAGCCGCTCGCGCAGGTCGGCCAGGATGCGCGTCAGCACCCGGGACACCTGCGCCTGGGTCAGCCCGATGTCCTCGGCGATCTCCTGCTGCGTGCACTCGTCGAAGAAGCGCAGCCGCACGATGCGTCGGTCGCGCTCGGACAGCGTCCGGACGACGGGGTCGAGCACGACACGGGCCTCGGCGGACTCCATGGCGCGGTCGTCGGCGCCGAGGAGGTCGCCCAGCGTCGACGTACCGTCGCCGACGGTGCCGTCGAGCGAGGTGGGCGTGAAGCAGCCGTCGGCCGACAGCGCCTCGACCACGTCGTCGATGCCCTCGTCGAGGTGCCGGGCCACCTCGCTCGGACGCGGGGAGCGGCCGAGCTCGGCCTCGAGCTCGCGCTGGGCGGTCGCGATGCGGGCCTGGAGGTCCTGGACCCGCCGGGGCGGGCGGACCATCCAGCCGGCGTCGCGGAAGTGCCGGCGAAGCT
>CAZDAO010000360.1:0-4392 GCA_964503015.1 uncultured Nocardioides sp.
GACGTGGGCGGTCGGGTCGATCACGACGGCGGTCAACAACGCGGCCGTCGCGGCCTCGCCGAACCCGACGGCGATCAGCCGCACCTTGCCGGGGTAGTCGGTGATGTCGCCGGCCGCGAAGACCCGCGGCAGGTTCGTGCGCATCGCGGAGTCGACCACCACGTGCCGCTTCTCGGTCACGAGGCCCCACTGCTGGATCGCGCCGAGGTCGGCGACGAAGCCGGGCGCCGCGACCAGCGCCTGTGCCTTCAGGGTGCGCGGCTCCTGGCCGTCGACGCTGACCTCGACCTCCTCGAGGTGGCCCTCGCCGCGCAGCTCGGTCACCTGGGCGTTGGTGACGATCTCGACGGTGGAGTCCTTGACCGCCGCCACCGTGCGTTCGTGGGCGCGGAAGGCGTCGCGCCGGTGCACGAGGGTGACCGAGGCGGCGATCGGCTCGAGGTGCTGGGCCCAGTCGAACGCGCTGTCGCCGCCGCCGACGATGACGACGTCCTTGCCGGCGTAGGGCGCGAAGCTCGGCACGAAGAACTCCATGCCCCGGCCGACCCAGCCGTCGCCGGCGGGCAGCGGCCGCGGGCTGAACTTCCCGATGCCCGAGGTGATCAGCACCGCTCCCGCGGTGACCCGGGTGCCGTCGTCGAGCGTGACGACCACGTCGTCGTCGCGGTGCTCGAGGGTGGTCGCCGTGCGGTCCAGGAGGTACGTCGGGTCGGCCGTGGCCGCCTGCGCGACCAGTCCCTCGACGAGGTCGCGGCCCTTGACGCTCGGGAAGCCGGCGACGTCGAGGATCGCCTTCTCGGGGTACATCGCGGTGATCTGACCGCCGAGCTCGGGCAGCGAGTCGACCACGGCCACCCTCATCCCGCGGAAGCCTGCGTAGTAGGCGGAGTAGAGGCCCGTCGGGCCGGCTCCGATGATCAGCAGGTCGGTCGTCACGTCGTCCACGCCGCGATCCTTCCCATCCCCGGGCCCCGCCACAAGGCCCGGTTCACAGCGCGTCCAGCTCGCTGACCAACCAGTCGCCGTCCACGCGCCGGAGCGTGACCAGCACGCGGTCGAGGTCGAGCGTCGGCTCGTCGAGGTCCTTGCCGCGCGTGGACTGGTTCACGAACACCAGCACCCGGGCGTACGACGTCGTGGCGTGCACGAGGGCCGTGCCGACGACCTCGGCGCTCACCACCCTGCGGTCGCGCCGGCTCGACGTGGCCACGCCGGCCATGGTGCGGTCGTACTGGTCGAGCATCCCCCCGGTCAGCAGGGCGCGGGCCGCAGCCTTGTCGTCGGCCACGGTCCGCCACGAGTAGCTGTAGACCCGGCCGGCCGCCTCGCCGGCCACCTCCAGCACGGTGCTCCTCACGTCCTCGGAGGCCACCGAGGACGCCGGGTCGGCCGCGCTGGTCACGTCCGCACCCTCGCCGTCGCGCTGCATCCACAGCCAGCCCAGCACGCCCGCGGCGACGAGCACCGCGAGCACGAGCGCTCCGGCGACCCGCCTCTGCACCGTCAACGTCACCGGGTCACCTCACGAACCGCAGGGTGCTGGTGAGCCAGCGCCCGTCCTCGCGCACCAGGCCCAGCTCGAGCCGGTAGTACTTCACCTCGGGCTCGTCCGTGCTCGTGTTGGTGACGGTGCTGTTGGCCGCGACGAGCACGGTCGCCGCATCCTCGCCGAGGTCCGCGACGCCGAGGGAGACGACCTCGCCGGCCGAGGTGGCCCGCGTCCGCGTGGCCTCCCGGGTCAGGCGGCGGCTCTGCGAGGCGTACTGCTCGCGGAACTCACCCGTCGCGCCGTCGAGCACCCGCTCGACCACCACGTCCATGGTGCGGTGGTCGACGGTCAGGAACGCCAGCGCCTCCGCACGCGCCGCGGTCGCGACCTCCTGCTGGGTCGCAGTGCGCTCCTCGTCGACCGACTCCGCCGTGCCGACCAGCCAGGCGACGCCACCCAGGAGCCCGGCGAGCACGACGGACAGCACCCCGATCAGCCAGATCGTGCCGCGTCCTCCCACGCGCCGAACCTAGCCCAGTCGCGCCTCCGTGCGGGCGCGATGCGCCTCCCTAGACTCCGGTGTCGTGAGGAGACCACTCGGCCACCTGGTGGCGCACCCGTCGGCGATGCTGCTGATGGCCCAGCTGCTGCAGGTCCTGGCGTGGCCCTTCCTCGAGGGCTCCGTGGTCGGGCGCACCTTCCTCGGCGTGATCGGCATGGTCGCCGTCGGGTCGGCGGTGCTGGCCGTGAGGCGTACCCCGAACGTCAGCCGGGCCGTGCTGTTCCTGGGCGCGCCGGCGATGGTCCTCACCCTGCTCGAGGCGGTGTTCCCCGACAAGGACCCGATCGTGCTGGCGTCGGGCCTGCTGCACTGCCCGTTCTACTTCTACGTCTCCTACGCGATGCTGCGCTACCTCTTCCACGACGAGGAGGTGACCACCGACGAGTACTACGCCACGGGCGCCGCGTTCACCGTGGTGGCCTGGGGCTTCGCCTACGCCTTCGTCAGCGTGCAGGTGGTGTGGCCCCGCTCGTTCAGCAACGCCGGAGGCTTCGAGCACACGTGGTTCGAGCTGCTCTACCTCTCGTTCTCCACGCTCACGAGCGTCGGCCTGTCCGACATCGTCGCCGTCGGTGCGCAGGCCCGCTCGGTGCTGATGGTGGAGATGATGGTGGGCGTCTTCTACATCGCCATGGTCGTGGCCCGCATGGTCGGGCTCACGATGATGCGGCGCCGCCGCTGAGCGCCTCCCAGCCGTCGGGACGATCGCGCTTCGGCAGTCTGGACACCACCCGCCGGTAGGACTCCTCGACCGCCTCGACGAGCTCCTCGTCGGGGATCGCACCGCCGAAGGCCAGGTCGTTCCACCCGGACCGGCCGATGTACGCCATCACGCTCGCGTCCTCGGGGTAGCGGTGCAGCCACTCGTCGGCCTCGTCGCGCGTCGCACCGGCCTTCACCCCCACGCCGCCGGCACCGAGGAACGCGAAGATCCTGGCCTTCTCCCCCGGACCGACCTTGAAGACCGGGTGCTCGTGGTCCCAGGGGTTGTCGGGCCACGCTCCGGGAAGGGCGGCGCAGACCTCCTGCATCTCCTCGACGTCCATGCCGCCTCCCGTCCGCTCCGGCCCGCGACCGGGGATTCCGCCCGGGCTCAGTCCTCGTCGTCGTCCTCGTCGTCGTCGAGGAGACCCTCACGCTCGGCAGCCTCCACGATCCGTCGTACGTTGTCGATGGACCCGCAGTCGGCGTCGAGCTGCGCGTTGCGCTCGGTGGCGAAGGCCTCGCCGAGCTCGAGGCGTACCTTCTCGCCGACCTCCTCGCGCGCCGGGTTGAGGATGGTCAGCTCCTCCTCGGTGAGGTGGTGGTTGAGCGCGGTCGCGAGCTCCTCCACGGCGTCGTCGAACGCCTGCGTGTCGGTGCCCTTGAGCTCGAGCACCTTCAGCATCGCCTCGTGGCCCTCGGCGTGCTCCTCCTCGCCGTGCTCGGCCTCGTGCTCGGTGATCGCGTCCTTGCGGCGCAGCTGCGGGTAGACGTGCTTCTCCTCCGCCTCCGCGTGCGCGACGTGGAGGGCGGCGAGCGCCTTGCGGACGGCGTCGCGGTCGGACGTGCTGTCGCGCAGCTGGCGCATGAGGGCCTCGAAGCGGCGGTGGTCCTCGAGGATCAGGTCGATGACGTCGCCCGAGACGGGGCGACCGAGGTCGATGGGAGTGCTCATGGGGCGAACCTAGCGACCGGTCCGCGACCCCGGCCACCACGTACCTCCCCACGGGTGGGCCTGCCTACGATGGCGTCGTGCCAGGCATCGAGGTGTGGAGCCAGTTCGACCACGACCCGCGCAAGCCCGCCCACGCGGCCATGCGCGCCTCCGACCGCGACCGCGCCGTCATCGAGGCCGTGCTGGCCGACGCCTTCGCCGAGGGCCGCCTCACCCGGGCCGAGTACGACGAGCGCGCGGACGCCGCGCTCGCCAGCCGGACGCTCGGCGACCTCGTCCCCCTGGTGGCCGACCTCCCGGTCGCGGTCAGCACCCCGACGACACCGTCGGTCGTCGACGAGGCCAACCGGGCCTACGTCACCGAGCGCCGCCAGGCCATGTGGGGATTCCTGTCGGCGTCGATCATCTGCTGGGTGATCTGGCTCGCCACCGGAGCCGACTTCCCGTGGCCGCTCTTCGTGATGCTCGGCACCGGGCTCAACGCCGGGCGGGTGGTCTTCATGAAGGACGAGATCATCGGCGCCGAGAAGGCCCGCCTGGAGAAGAAGCAGCGCAAGGAGCTGCGCAGGCGCGAGGGCGACTGACTAGGCCGCCGCCCCTCCTCACTTCGTCGCCGGCGCGCTCGCTTCGCTCGCTCCTCACTGCGTCACCGGCGCGTGCTCCTCACTTCGTCGCCGGCGCGCT
>CAZDAO010000361.1:0-4391 GCA_964503015.1 uncultured Nocardioides sp.
GGCGACGTGGGAGGGCAGGGTGAACCGGCCGTGGCAGCGACCGGTGCCGTCGTCGTTCATCTCGAGGTCGGCGGTGGCGTCGGCGCGGGCCTCCTCCGCGGCCAGCGTGGCGGCTTCCTGGGCCTCGCCGAGCTCGGGGGCGACGACGTCGAGGATCCGCCGGCCGATCCGGCGCAACGCCTTCGAGTCGTGCTCGACCGCAGCGGCCAGCAGGTGGTCACGGGCCTGTGCCCGCACTCGGGGGTCGATGATCCGGGTCACCCCGCCGCCGGTGCGGACGCTGGCGGGGATCGCGTCGACCGCGGCGACGATGACCCGCGCCTGCTCCACCCGCAGCCGGCCGTCCGCCAGCGCCTCGGCGTTCGGAGCGTGCAGGTCGTCCTCGAGAGCGCGCCCGAGCCGCGTCAACCGCGCCGCTTCGGCGTGGGTGTGCCCGCTGCGTGCGGCCCACCACTGGTGGGTGTGCCGCGCGCCTGTGGCGTCTCCGAGCCGTCGGCGGTCGGCCTCGGCCGCCGCCCGGCACAACTCCCGGGTCAGGCGGCTCGATGCGCTCGTCAGCGCGTCGAGCACACGCACGACGTCGCCGTCACCGAGCGACATCTCTCCCAGCTCAGCCAGGTCGGTGAGCGTCGCGTCCACCCGTGCCAGCACCTGGCGCACGACCGGTGACCCCTCCGGTTGCGTGCCCGGGGCACGCCACCCGCGGCCATGGAGCGGTTCTGCAGGCACTGCGCTCACGCCACTGCCCCTTCCGCGTCCCTCGTGGGCGCGTCGACAACTACGGTCGTGGGCCGGTATCAGTGAGGTGTGTGCAGCCGGATCATCGGCTTCAGGTAGGGCCCGAGCTCGCTCGCTCGAATCTGGTCCCATTCTAGGGACAGCCACCGACACTCGAACCGCCCGCGACGGCGTCAGCGAGGTCGCGTCGACTCGCTCGGGTGCGCGTGCAAGCAGGTTCGAGGGCCCGCGCGCTCGGGCCGACGGCGTCCCAAGCGCGCTGACCGGGCCCGACCTGCGGCTCGAAGAGCGCGTCTCGCCTCGCGACATACCCGCTGACCCTGCTCACCGACCTGCGGTGCGAGGAACGCGTCTCGCCCCTGGGCGCACCCGCTGGTCCAGCTCGCGTCGAGCGCAGCCACCGGCGACGTCGCCCGGCGGAGGTGCGGCGCTGACGTGCCGGACTCCCCCGGACTCAGCGCGGACCGACCCCGGGCGCGAGCGCAGCCGCCGGACGGCAGCCCGGCGCAGGAGGTGCGCAGGCTCAGGCGGCGGGGTGGGGGTCGGACAGGTCGGAGCGCAGCCGGGTCAGGATGCGCGCGAGGACCCGGGACACCTGCGCCTGGGTCAGCCCGACGAGGTCGGCGATCTCCTGCTGGGTGCGCTCGTCGACGAAGCGCCACTGCAGGATGCGCCGGTCCCGCTCCGGGAGCCGGTTCACTACCGTCTCGAGCACCACCCGTGCCTCCAGCGACTCCAGGCCGCGGTCGGTCCAGCCGAGCAGGTCGGCGAGCGTGCCCGCGCCGTCCTTGGTGGGGCTGTCGATCGAGGTGGGCCTGAAGCACCCATCGGCTGCGAGCGCCTCGACGACGTCGTCCACGTCGACGGCGAGCCGCCCCGCGATCTCCGAGGGGCGCGGGGAGCGTCCGAGGTCGGCCTGCAGCCCGTCCTGCACGGACACGATGCGAGCCTGCAGCTCCTGGACCCGGCGGGGCACGCGGATCATCCACCCGGCGTCGCGGAAGTGGCGCCGCAGCTCGCCGCGAATCGTCGGGACGGCGTAGACGAGGAAGTCGTTGCCCGAGGTGGCGTCGAACCTCTGGGCCGCCTTGGTGAGGCCGACGAGCGCGACCTGCTCGAGGTCGTCGAGGTCGATCCCACGGTTGCGGTAGCGCGCCGCCATGGCGCGGGCCATCGCGACGTTGGCCTCGATGAGCTCGTCCACGAGCCGGCGCCGTTCGCCCGCCTCGAGGGTCTCGCGCAGCCCACTGACGACGGCTTGGGTGCGCTGGCTGCGTTCGTCTCGATCGGCGGAGCGGCGGTGCGCGGGGCGCAGGGGGTCGAGCGTCAGCGTGGCCACGGGCTTCTCCTGGGGTGTCTGGCGCCGAGCAGGGGCGCGGGAAGGCGTGAGCACAACTCTGTCCAGGCTTTGTCCAATGAAACAGCCGGAATGCGAAAAGTCTGGACAAACCTTGGACAACACCTATCCTGTGATGCGCAGGCCGCCGACGCAACACGCACGCGCGTCACGCGAGCCCGCCCCTCGACCGTGACCCGGTCGGACCACCGCGCCGGTGCGAGGTGGCCCGACCTCGCCTCGGTCCCTACGATCCACTGCTGAGAGCCGTGCCACAGGGAGGACGAGCGTGACCAGCACCAACCAGCGCATGGGGGAGTTCAGCCGCCTCGCGCACGACCTCGCCGCCACCGAGGACGAGACGGCACGGTTGCAGCTCGCCGTGGACTCGGCCGTCCGCCTCGTGGACCGGTGCGACCACGCCGGGTTCACGGTCAACGAGAAGGGCGGCATCGTCACGCGGGTCGGCAGCGACGAGCTCGTCCGTCGCGCCAACGAGCTGCAGTACGAGGTCGGTGAGGGCCCGTGCCTGGACGTGGGACGAGAGCAGGTCACCCTCGTCTGCGTCGATCTCCCCAGCGAGCACCGCTACCCCACCTGGGCGGGTCGTGCGGTGTCCGAGCTCGGCGTGGGATCGATGATGTCGCTGCTGGTCTACACCGACGATCGCTCCTACGGCTGCTTGAGCCTGTACGCCGACCGCGGACAGCGGTTCGACGCCGACGACGTCGCGGTCGGTGAGACCATCGCCGCGCACCTCGCGGTCACGATGTCGGTCGGCCGCCAGATCCAGGGCCTGGGGTTGGCACTGCACGGGCGGCTGGCCATCGGCCGGGCCGAGGGCATCCTCATGGAGCGGCTCGGCGTCGACGAGCACCAGGCCTTCGACTACCTGCGTCGCGTCTCGTCGCACACGAACCGCAAGCTGGTCGAGGTGTGCGAGGAGATCGCCCGGACCCGCGCCCTTCCCGAGCTGTGACCGGCGCGACCACCGGACAGGACGGCCCGGACGGCCGCTTCTAGACCGTCCGGGCCTCGCCGGGGTGAGGTCCATGGCCCCCACGACGACGTGACCGTGGGAGTACCCCTCGCGCCGCTGACGATGCCCACGACGTCACCCCTGGGGGTCAGTAGTCCTCGCGCGCGTCGGGATCGGGGCCGCGGGTGATGTGCATCGCCGCCTCCTCGGCCGAGGCGCCGGCGCCGTCGATGCCGACGTCGAGGGCGACCTCCTGCTTGTCCCGGTCCTCGCCGAGGCCCTGGTCGGGCTGGACCAGGCGTCCCGTGCGCGGGTCGGCCTCGTCGAGGCCCAGCTCCTCGTCGAGGGCGTTCTCGTCCTCGTGGTCCTCGTCCGCGTCGTCGTCCGCGTAGGGGTCGACGTCGGGCACCTCCTCCGAGAGGCGCTCGTCGAGCGACTCGCCGCGGCGCATCTCGGCCTCGGTCGGGTAGTCGTCGTAGCCCCGCGGCGGGCGGTCCGGCGGTGAGTACCCGCGGTCCAGCACGTCGTCGAGGTCACCGTCGTCCAGGGTGTCGCCGGGCTGGAGCTGGTCCTCGTCGTCCACGGACATGTCGAGGTAGTTCTCGCGGTCCTCACTCATGCCCCCTTCGTACCGATCGCGGCACGTCAGGACAAGGGTCCGAGGACCCGGCGTGTCAGCCGAGCTCGCGCTCCAGGGCGTCGGTGAGCAGCGCGACCAGCGCCTCGGTCTGGATGTTGGCCGAGGACGAGACCTCCTCGTCGGACCCGTCGAGCGCGCGGGCGGCGAGGCCGGCCTTGGAGTCGATGAGCTCCGCGATCCGGGTGTCGATGGTCTGCGCGGCGATGATGCGCCAGGCCGTCACCGGGTCGCTCTGGCCGATGCGGTGGACGCGATCGATCGCCTGGGTCTGCTCGGCGTCGGTCCACGACAGCTCCGAGAGCACGACGTTGGACGCGACCTGGAGGTTGACGCCGACACCGGCCGCGGCCAGCGAGCAGACGATGACCTGCACGTCGGGGTCGTTGACGAAGCCCTGCCCGCGGCGGGTGCAGGTCTCCTCGGCGATGTCCCTCACGTCGACGTGACGGGCGAAGAAGACCACCTTGCCGACGTTGCGCGCGAGCTGGGCGGCGTAGTCGGCGGCGAGCCCGGCCTTGGCCTGGCCGATGCGGCGGAACATCGAGAAGACGTTCTCCCCGGACGTGCCGGAGTCCATCTCCTCGCGCTCCCAGGTCGCGACGCGGCGGACGAGCTCGTGGTCGATGCCGTCCACGACCGAGCCAGTACGACGGGTCTCGAGGGCGGCCTTGTAGCGCTGGACGAGCCGCCGGGCGAGG
>CAZDAO010000362.1:0-4391 GCA_964503015.1 uncultured Nocardioides sp.
GTACGACGCCGGCCGGCGCGCGGACCCCGCCGATCGACACGACGTGGGACACGATGCGAGCACCGACGGCCTGCTCGAGGAAGTTGGAGGCCAGCCGGCCGAGCGCCACGCGCGCCGCGGTCTCCCGGGCGGACGCGCGCTCGAGGATGGGGCGCGCCTCGTCGAAGGCGTACTTCTGCATGCCCACCAGGTCGGCGTGACCGGGCCGGGGGCGGGTGAGCGCGGCGTTGCGGGCGAGCGCGTCGAGCTCCACGGGGTCGACCGGGTCGGCCGACATCACCTTCTCCCACTTCGGCCACTCGGTGTTGCCGACCTCGATGGCCACCGGTCCGCCCTGGGTCTCGCCGTGCCGCACCCCGCCGAGGACGCGCACCTGGTCCTGCTCGAACTTCATCCGCGCACCCCGGCCGTAGCCGAGGCGGCGGCGGGCCAGCGAGTCGGCGAGGTCGTCGGTCGTGACGCGGACGTGGGCGGGCAGCCCCTCGAGGATCGCCACCAGCGAGGGACCGTGGGACTCGCCTGCAGTGAGCCATCGGAGCATGGGGGAAGTCTCTCAGCCCAGCAGTCGGGCAGCGAGCGCAGTCCCCCAGACGAGACCCACCAGCGCGCCCCCGAGCATGAACGGCCCGTAGGGGAAGGACTTCTTCATCAGCGTCCGGTCGCGGCGGACGACGGCCAGCGCGGCGCCGGGCACGCCGAAGGACGCGAAGCCGATCCAGACCCCCAGGAGGAGCACCCCCGCGCCCTCCCACCCGAGCACCAGGCCGACGAGGGCGGCGAGGCGTACGTCGCCGAACCCCATGCCGGCCGACCGCACGGCCCACAGGAGCCAGAAGAACGAGCGCAGGCCGACCATCCCGAGCAGGGCCCCGACCAGGGCCGACCGCTCCCCCGTCGTCAGCCCGACGACGGTGACGGCGACCGCGGCCGCGAGCGTGGCGGGTACGACGACGACGCGCGGCAGCAGCCGGGTGCGCCAGTCGATGATCGACAGAGCGACAGCAACGGGGATCAGCGGCACCAGCCAGACCAGCGGCCAGTCGAGACCCGTGGCCGCGCCGAGGAGCCCGCCGGCGACCGTGGACGCGAGGGCGCTGCGCACGCCCAGCCCGGGTCGCGCCGCGATCTCCGCGTAGGGGACCTTCGCCGGCTCAGCGGTCGCCGGGCCGGCTTCGCGCTCGTCCTTCGCGGGCGCGACCTGCGCCGGCTCCGGGAGCGGTTCGGGTGCCGGCTCGGGCACCCGTCGGATGAGCGAGGGCACCAGCAGGCCGCCCAGCCCGGCGAGGAGCGCCGCGACCAGGGCAGCCAGCACGGTGTCGTCCACGGAGGACATTCAAGCGGGCTTGCGCGCCGCGAGGGCGAGTTCGCCGGCTTCGCGCATGGTGGGCACCGGCGCCGGGCGGCCGGTGAACAGCTCGAACTGCAGGGCCGCCTGGTGCACCAGCAGGTCCATCCCGCTCACCAGCACCCGCCCCGACGCGAGCGCGTCGGCGGCCAGCGGCGTCGGCCACGGGTCGTACAGCACCTCGAAGACCACCGGGACGCCGGCGCAGCGCGCCACCAGGTCCGACGTCTGCGCTGCGGCCGGGATCGTGGACACGACGACGTCGACAGTGGAGCCACCGGCCCCTGGGTCGGACCCCGTGCCCCACTGTCCGTCGCGCAGGGAGGTCACCCGCACCTCGGGCGCGGACGGGTGGCCACGCAGCGCGGCGAGGGTCTCCGCCGCCCGGGCCTCCTCGCGCACGGCGACCGTGATGGTGCGGACGCCGAGGTCGGCGATGGCCAGGCCGACCGAAGTGGCCGTCGCTCCACCGCCCAGCACGACCGCTGACGCCAAGGTGGCCGACGTGCGCTCGCGGATCGCCGCGGCGGCACCGGGCAGGTCGGTGTTGTCACCGGTGCGGGTGCCGTCGTCCTCGAGCACGACGGTGTTGACGGCACCGGCGAGCCGGGCGCGGTCGGTGAGTCGGTCGACGAGCCCGAGCGCCTCACGCTTGAGCGGCATCGTCAGCGACAGGCCCCGCCACGCCTCGTCCAGCCCGCCGAGGAAGCCCGCCAGGTCGCCGGCGGGGACGCGGTGGGCGTCGTAGGACCAGTCGAGCCCGGCAGCCGCGTAGCCGGCGCGGTGCAACGCCGGCGACAGCGAGTGGGCGATCGGGTCGCCCAGCACGCCGCACCGGCGCGCGGTCGCAGCATCCCCGGTGACCACCTCAGCAGCGGTCCGAGGTCTCGCAGTAGGCCTTGTACTCGGCACGTCCCTCGAGGAAGCCGTCGTAGTCCTCGTAGAACTTGGTCTCGCCGGTGGAGAGGTCGACGGTGACGTAGTAGTACCAGTTGCCGTCCGCCGGGTTGGCGGCCGCCGCGATCGCGTCGTCGCCGGGCGCCTCGATCGGTGTCGGCGGCAGGCCGGCGTTGATGCGGGTGTTGTACGGCGTGTCCTCGGCGAGCTGCTCGGGGGTCAGCTCGGTCGAGCCGGGCGAGAGCCCGAGGCCGTAGGCGATGGACGCGTCGATGCCGAGCGTGCCGTTGGTGCCGCCCTTGTCGCCCGGGCCGTCGAGGCGGTTGTAGATGACCCGCGCGATCTTCGGCATGTCGTCGCCGCGACCCTCGGCCTCGACGAGCGAGGCGATGATCATCAGCTCGGCGGGCGTGTGGCCGAGCTCGGCGGCCTTCTCCTCCAGCCCGGCCTCGTCGGCGGCCTGCTGCCAGCGGGCGACCATCATCTTGAGGATCCCGACCGGCTTCATGCCCGGCTTGATCTCGTAGGTCGCCGGGAACAGGTAGCCCTCGGCGAAGTTGTTCGCGTAGTCGGGCAGCCCGATCTTCCCGGACTCGGCCGCCCTCTCGAAGGCGCGCTCCGGGAAGTCGGTGTTGTCCGCCAGGGTCGCGAAGATCTCGGTCAGGCGCAGGCCCTCGGGGACGGTGACGGTCGGGAACCCGATGAGGTTGCCCGGGTCGACGAGCACCTCCTTGGCGTCGGACGCCTTCATCTCCTTCTGGAGCTCGTAGGCGCCGACCTGGATGCCGCTGCACTCGTCCTGGCAGGCGTCGATGAACGCCTGGACCGACGCCGTCACGCCCTCCTCCTTGAGGTTGCGGCCGATCTCGGCCACGACGTCGCCCTCGTTGACTGTGAACTCGACCGACCCGGTGCCGGGGCCGGGGAAGTCCTCGGGGCCCTGGAACTGGTCGGAGACCCAGCTGACGCCCTTGGTCAGCGCGACGTAGAAGCCGCCGAGGAGCACCGCCAGCGCGACGAGCACGGCCAGGCAGCCCTTGAGGCCGCGGCCCTTGCGCCGCTTGCCCCCGGGGACGTACTCATAGGCTTCCGTCTCCCGGACGTCGTCCTCGGGCCCGGCCTGGGACACGGCCTCGTGCTCACTCATCTGCTACCTCGACGATCTCTCCGGGTGCCTGACCGCTCGACCGCTCCGTGTCGAGGGCAGTCTGCAGGATCAGCACGGCGGCTGCCTGGTCGACCACGGCGCGTCGCTTGGCCCCGCGCCGGCCCTGGTCACGCAGGATCGACTCGGCCGAGACCGTGGTCAGTCGTTCATCACACAGTCTCACGGGCACGGGCGCAACTCGGCGCGCCAACCGCGCCGCGAACTCACGCACCTTCGCCGCAGCCGGGCCCTCGGCGCCGCTCAGCGAGCGCGGCAGGCCGACCACGACCTCGACCGCCTCGAGCTCCTCCACGAGCTGACCGAGACGTCGTACGTCGCCCTTGCCGCGCCGCACCGTCTCGACGGGCGTCGCGAGGAAGCCGGACGGGTCGCTGCTGGCGACACCGATCCGGGCATCACCCGGGTCGACGCCGAGGCGCACTCCGAGCCGCACCGGCTGACCCGGTCAGCCCTGGCCCGCGTGGCGGGCGACCTCGCGGCCGACCAGCGCGAGCGCCTCGTCGATGCGCGAGGCGTCGGTGCCGCCGCCCTGGGCCACGTCGTCCTTCCCGCCACCCTTGCCGCCGAGCAGCGGTCCGACGGCGCGGACGAGCTCGCCGGCGGACAGGCCGCGCGCGCGGGCCTCGTCGTTGGTGGCGGCCACGACCGAGACCTTGCCGCCGGCGTGACCGATGATCACCACGACGCCGGGCTCGTCCTGCGGCAGCCGGCCACGCACGTCCATCGCCAGGTTGCGTACGTCGCCGCCGCCGGCGCCCTCGGCGCGGTGGGCCACGACCTTGACCGGGCCGACCTGCGTCGCACCCGCCGCCAGCTCGGCGCTGGCGCCGAGCAGCTGGGCCAGCCGGGCCTTCTCGAGCTCCTTCTCCGCCGCGCGGAGCCGCTCGGTCAGGCCCTGCACGCGGCTCACGAGGTCGTCGGGCTGGGTCTTGAGCAGGCCGGTGAGCTGGGCGACCACGTCGCGCTCCCGGGCGAGGTAAC
>CAZDAO010000363.1:0-4386 GCA_964503015.1 uncultured Nocardioides sp.
GCCGCCCTGACGCATGATCTTCACGTCGGAGAAGCAGAGGCCCACGCTGTCGATCCGGACCAGCATGTGGTCGGCATCGGGCCGAGGGACGGGGACCAGCTCGGGCGCGCCGTCCCGGCCCATGTTGTCCTCGCCTGCACCGTGCAGGAGCCACGCCCAGGCCTGGTCGGGCACGTCGAGGTCGGCGGCGCGGTAGCGGTCGTAGGCAGATGTCATCGGTTCCTCCGTCGTGAGGTCGTGAGGTGGTCAGGGGTGGGGGCTCAGTGCCCGAGGACCTCGCGCACCGCCGCGCGCGCCGCCATCGGGTCGGGCGCCCCGAGGGCGGCCTCGGCAGCGACCTCGCAGGTCTCGGAGGTCACCCGCGCCAGCTGGGCGCCGACGGGGCGGACCGCGCGGGCCGCCATCGAGAGCGACGAGATGCCCATCCCGATGAGGGCGGTGGCCAGCAGCGGGTCGGCCGCGGCCTCCCCGCAGACGCCGACCGGCTTGCCGGCCTCGACGCCCGCGTGCGCGGTGATGGCGATCAGCTGCAGCACCGCCGGCTGCCACGGGTCGGTGAGGTGGGCGAGGTCGGTGGCCATGCGGTCCGCCGCCATGGCGTACTGGGTCAGGTCATTGGTCCCGATGGAGAGGAAGTCGACGACCTCGAGCATCCGGTGGGCCAGCAGCGCGGCGCTCGGGATCTCCACCATCACCCCGGACCTCAGCCCGCGATCGCGCACCTTCTCGGAGAAGTCTGCGGCCTCGGCGACGGTGGCGACCATCGGCGCCATCACCCAGGTCTCGGTGCCGGTGCGCTCGGCCGCGGCGGCGATCGCGTCGAGCTGCCGGTCCATCAGTCCGGGGTTGCCGAAGCTGAGCCGGAGCCCGCGGACGCCGAGGGCGGGATTCTCCTCCCCCTCCTGGGTCGCGAACGCGATCGGCTTGTCCGACCCCGCGTCGAGGGTCCGGACGACGACGTAGCGACCGTCGGAGTACGGCGAGAGCACCTCGGCGTAGATGTCGGTCTGCTCCTCGACGCTCGGCTCGTCCTTGCGGTTGAGGAAGCACAGCTCGGTGCGGAACAGCCCGACGCCCTGGACGGGCTCCGTGCCGGCCGTCTGCGCCGACGCGCCGTCGGCGACGTTGGCGAGCAGCTTCACCGGCATCCCGTCCGAGGTCGCCGCCGGGCCGTCCCACGCGGCGAGCTCCTCGCGCAGCCGCCTGCTCTCCTCCACGCGCGCCTGTGCCTCGTCGGGGTCGGCGCCCTGCTCGATGGTGCCCGCCTCGCCGTCGACCACCACGAACGTGCCCTCGGCCAGATCGGTGATGCCGGCCGCGCCGACCACGCACGGGATGCCGAGCTGACGGGCGATGATCGCGGTGTGACTGGTGGCGCCGCCGCGCTCGGTGACCAGCGCCGTCACCAGTGCCGGGTCGAGGCCGGAGGTGTCGCTGGGCGCGAGGTCCTCGGCGACCAGGATCGACGGCACGCTCGGCGTCGGCACGCCCGGCGCTGGCTCGCCCACCAGGTGTGCGACGACGCGGCGCTCGATGTCGCGCAGGTCGGTGACGCGCTCGGCCATCAGGCCGCCCATGTTGGTGAAGATGTTCACGAACTGCTCGACGGCGCCCTGCACCGCCGCCACGGGTCCCTGCCCGGCCTGCAGGTTCTTCGCGACGCCCGACCTCAGGCCCTTGTCACGCGCGAGGCCGGCACTCGCAGCGAGGACCTCCGCGGCCGCCCCCTGCGCGGAGGCGGCCTTCTCGGAGAACGTGTCGGCGACGGCCGCGGCGGCCTCGTCATACGCCGCGAGGGCGGCGTCGGCATCGGCGAAGTCTCCTTCGCCGTAGCGTGCGATGGCCTCGGGCGAGACCTCCCCGCGCACGTGGACGACGGGGCCGGCGGCGACCCCCGGAACGACCGGGGTCCCGCTCAGGGTGTCGGGTGTGGTCATGGACACACCGTAGATCACGGCCCGGTTGACAAGCAACACATTCGGGACTAAAACAACACATACACAGATCGCCGCCGGAAGGGTCACCATGTACGCCGAGGAGCGCCAGCAGGCGATGGCCCAGCTGATCAGCCGCCGGGGCCGTCTCTCGGTGGTGCAGCTCGCGGAGCAGTTCGAGGTCACCACCGAGACCGTCCGCCGTGACCTGTCGACGCTGGACCGGATGGGGCTGGTCCGACGGGTGCACGGCGGAGCCGTCCCGGCCGGCTCGCTCACCGTCATCGAATCAGGGATCGGCGAGCGCGACCAGTCCAACACCCAGGCCAAGGAGGCGATCGCCGCGGCCGCCGTCGCGCTCCTCCCGCCGCCGGACTCCGTCGTCGTCATCGACGCCGGCACCACCACGGCGCGGTTCGCCGCGGCCCTCCCCCGCGACCACCGGCTGACCGTGATCACGCACGCCGTGCCGGTCGCCACCCGGCTCGCGGGGCTGCCCCAGATCGAGCTGCACCTCCTGCCCGGCCGGGTCCGCCCGACGACCCACGCAGCGGTCGGGGCCGAGACCGTCGCCGCGCTGGCAGAGCTGCGCGCCGACGTCGCCTTCGTGGCGACCAACGGCCTCACGGTCGGGCACGGCCTCACCACCCCGGACTCCGACGAGGCCTCGACCAAGCGGGCGATCATCGCCTGCGCGCGGCGCACCGTGGTCCTCGCGGACTCCACCAAGCTCGGGGTGGAGACCGCGGTCCGGTTCGCGACGCTCGACAGCCTCGACGTGCTCGTGACCGACAGCGGCATCGAGCCCGCCGACCGCCGGGCGCTGGAACAAGCCGGAATCGAGGTGGTGGTCGCATGATCCTGACCCTGACGCCCAACCCGAGCATCGACCGCACGGTCGCCCTGGACGGCGAGCTGGTGCGCGGCCAGGTCCACCGGGTCGCCTCGGTGACGTCGCAGGCCGGGGGCAAGGGCGTGAACATCTCCCGTGCCGCGGTCAGCGCCAACATCCCCAGCATCGCCGTCGTACCTGCCGCGAAGGACGACCCGTTCGTCCTCGAGCTCCTCGGCGCCGGCATCGACTGCCGCCCGGTCAAGCCGGCCGGCGACGTGCGCGTCAACCTCACCGTCACCGAGCCCGACGGCACCACCACCAAGCTCAACTCCCCCGGCGCCGGCGTGCTCCCCCTCCACCTCGAGCTGATGGCCCAGGCGGTGCTGGTCCGGGCCTCTAGCGCCGACTGGACGGTGCTGGCAGGCTCACTTCCCGTGGGTGCCCCCGCCGGGTTCTACGCCGATCTCGTACGCCGACTCCGTGAGGTCGGGGGACACGTCGCGGTCGACACCAGCGAGGCGCCCCTCCAGGCCCTGGTCGACGCCCTCCCCGAGGCGGCACCCGACCTGATGAAGCCCAACGGTGAGGAGCTCGCGTCGTTCACCGGCGGCGACGCCGACGAGCTCGAGGCCGACCCCGCGGCGACCGCCGCCGCCGCCCGGCAGCTCATCGACCGTGGCGTGGGCGCCGTCCTCGCCACCCTCGGCGGCAACGGCGCGGTCCTCGTCACCTCCGAGGGCGCCTGGCACGCCACCCCGCCCCCCACCACCGTGGTCAGCACGGTCGGGGCGGGCGACTCCAGCCTCTTCGGCTACCTGCTCGGCGACATCCGGGGGCTGCCCGCCCCCGATCGCCTGGCCCTCGCAGTCGCCTACGGCAGCGCCGCCGCAGGTCTTCCCGGCACCACCATCCCCCAGCCCTCGCACCTCCGCACGGAGCTCGTGGGCGTCACCGCCCTGGGAGGCACCGCATGACCGACCTGATCACCACCGACCTCGTGCGGCTCGGCGCCGACTGGGGTTCCGACAAGCAGGACGTGATCCGCGCCCTCGCGGCCGTCGTGGACGACGCCGGCCGCGCGAGCAGCAAGGACCAGCTCGTCGAGGACGCGTTCGCCCGGGAGGCGACGTCCGCCACCGGCCTGCCCGGCGGCATCGCGATCCCGCACTGCCGCACGACCGGCGTCGAAGAGCCCACCCTCGCCTTCGCCCGGCTCGAGCCGCCGGTCGACTTCGGCGCCAAGGACGGCCCGGCCGACCTGGCGTTCCTCATCGCCGCGCCCGCAGGCGGCGACGCCGACCACCTGACGATCCTGACCAAGCTCGCGCGCGCACTGGTGAAGCCTGCCTTCACCGACGCGCTCCGCGCGGCCGAGTCCGCCGAGGAGGTCGTCGACCTGGTCAGCCACGAGCTGGGCGAGCCGGCGCCGGCACCCGCGTCGGGCACCCCCGCCGGCGCGGCCGCACCCAGCGGCGGCGACACCCCGGCCGAAGGCCAGGCCGGCGCAGCACCGGCCGCCGCGGCACCGGCCGCCACCGGTACGACGACCGCCGCGCCGTCCCTGGTCGCGGTCACCGCGTGCCCGACCGGCATCGCGCACACCTACATGGCGGCCGA
>CAZDAO010000364.1:0-4351 GCA_964503015.1 uncultured Nocardioides sp.
GGCAGGTCATCGAGGGCGTCCTCGCCGGCGAGGGCAGCCCGGACGAGGTCGTCGAGAAGCGCGGTCTGGCCGTGGTCTCCGACGACGGTGCCCTCGGTGCCGCCGTGGACAACGCGATCGCCGCCAACCCCGACGTCGCCGACAAGATCCGCGACGGCAAGGTCGCCGCGGCCGGCGCCCTCATCGGCGCGGTGATGAAGGAGATGCGCGGCCAGGCCGACGCCGGGCGGGTGCGCGAGCTGATCCTGGAGAAGCTCGCCTGACCCCGGCCGTCCCCTCCCCGGCGGTGGAGTGACCAGAAATCTCGCGGTCTAGACAACTTGTTATGGTCGAGGCGAGTCACATTGGTCACATCACCAACCAACGCTCGCACCACACGGGGGAACTGGACGGCTGCTGCCGTTCGTGGGGCCCTCGGCGAGCGGGAAGGAAGTCATGCACCATCGCATTCGACCCATCCGATCGGCCGCGGTCGCACTGTCGACCGTCGCCCTCGGGGCCGGCGTGCTCGCCGCGCCTCCGGCGTCCGCAGACCCCTCGTCCGCCCTTCGCAGCGCGAAGGCGGGCATCCAGACCGACAGCACCCCGTCCAACGTCGCCGCCGACTGGATCACCGGGGAGCTCGCCAACGGGCTCATGATCACCAACGGCAGCGCCGACTTCGGGCTGACGCTCGACACCGGTCTCGCGCTGCACAGCGTGCCTGGCCATGAGGCCGGCGTCGCGGCGATCAACGCCGCGTTCGAGCCGCGTGTGGACGAGTACGTCGGTGACGGGACCAAGGAGTCCTACGCCGGAGCGCTCGGCAAGGCGGCCGCCTTCGCCCGCGCGGCCGGGGAGAACCCCATCGACTACGGCGGCAAGAACCTCGTCGCACGGCTCGAGGAGCGCACGGCCGACGTGCCGGCCGACCCCGCCAAGGAGCCGCAGGCCGCCGCCATCGCCGGCCGCGTCTTCGACAAGTCGGAGTCCGGCAACCACGCCAACGTCATCGGTCAGTCCTACGCCGTGCGCGAGCTGTCGCTGGCGCGGTCCACCGAGGCGGCCGCTGCACGCGACTTCCTGCTGAAGCAGCAGTGCGCGTCGGGCTATTTCCGGCTCAGCTTCGACAAGGCCGACCTGCCGAACCAGTCGTGCACCGAGGGTCTTCCCGGCAACGAGGCCGACCCGGACGCCACCGCGCTCGCGATGATCAACCTGATCGAGTCGCACGACAACTCCCCGGCGGTCCAGGCCGCCCTCGACAGGGCCGGCGCCTGGCTGGTCGACCGGCAGCGCGGCAGCGGTGCCATCCGCAGCTCCGGCGACAACGCGCAGATCAACACCAACACCACGGCCCTCGGCGGCTACGCGCTCGGCCTGATGCGCCAGTCCGACGCCGCGCAGAAGGCGGCGCTCTGGGTCCGCAAGAACCAGCCGGTGGACAAGTACAAGTGCCGCACGGCTCTCACCAAGGACACCGGTGCCGTCGCCTTCCGCAAGGACCGGTCCAAGGCGGCCAAGGCCACCGGCATCCCCGCCGACGGTCGCGACGAGTGGCGCCGTGCCACGGCCCAGGCGATCCTCGGCCTGCAGTTCGCCCCGTCGAGCAAGGACAGGTTCCGCATCGAGTCCGTGCGCGAGCAGGCCCGGGCCGGCGAGCGCGTCCAGTTCCGCGTCTACGGTCTCGCGCCCGGCGAGAGCGCGTGCATGCAGGTCAAGGGTGACTTCCGCCGCGTCAAGGGCAAGACGAAGGGCACCAAGATCGTGCGCAAGCTCCAGCTGCCCACGGGCAACCAGCGTCGCGTCGGTCTGGTGAAGACCTCGGACGACGAGGCGCGTACGTGGATCCGAGTCCGCAACTGACGCACCTGCACCACCAGCACACCACCTGCTTCGGCCCGGCGTCCCGAGACGCCGGGCCGAAGTGCGTCCCCGCCCGCGCCGGGGTTACGCTTCGCAGGCCGCACCCACCCGGGTCGGCACCACACACGCCCGAGCTGGGGAAAGCCGGTCCGAAACCGGCGCTGACCCGCAACCGTGGGCACGGGAGCGATCCCGTGCGAGCCGGAACACCCGCCTCGACGCGTCTTGATCACCATCGCTGTCGAGGAATGCAGCGGGTCGACGGTCCCACCGGCGCCCTCTGTCGCAGCGAGGGAAGGGACCATGAAGCTCCTCTCCGGACTGGCCGCCGTCGCGCTGGCCGCTACCACGCTCACCTTGCCGACTCCGGCCTCGGCCGCTCCGCTGCCGAGCAGCCCGACGGCCGGCCGTGCCGTCGAGGCCGGGGCCGCCTGGCTCCTCGGTCAGCTGACCGACGGGGTCGTGCACAACGACGAGTACGACTTCGACGACCTCGGGCTCTCCGCCGACGTCGCCTTCGCGATGAAGGCCGTCGGTAAGGACGACGCCGCGAGCGCGATCGCCGACGCGGTCGAGCCGCTCTCGGAGACCTGGGCCACCGGCGCACCGTGGACGCCCAGCCGCGTGTACGCCGGCAGCGTGGCCAAGCTGACCAGTCTCGCGCAGGCGACCGGCAAGGACGCCACCGACTTCAACGGCATCGACCAGGTCGCCCGCCTCGAGGGCCTCGTCGCCTCCGCAGCGCCGCTGACCGGTCGCCTCGAGGACGCGGGCGTGGACGCGAGCAACCCGTACGACGCCGACTTCGTCAACGTCATCGGCCAGTCGTTCGCCGCCCGCGCGTTGACCACGGCTCGCTCGGCTCGCGCTGATGACGCGACCACCTTCCTGCTCGCCCAGCAGTGCGACGCCGGCTTCTTCCGCGCTCAGCTGAACGACGACAAGGCCGATGTGCAGCAGGGATGCACGAGCGCCGACACCGGCAGTGTCGACACGACCGCACTGGCAGTCATCAACATCCTCGACACCGAGGGCGCCTCGAAGGCAGCGCGTGGGGCGGCCGCCCTCGCCGCAGACTGGTTGAAGAGCCAGCAGGCCGCCGACGGCTCGTTCAGCGCGGGCGCGACCGAGGGCTACAACGCCAACACCACCGGCCTGGCCGGCTGGGCCCTGTCCCGCGCGGGCGAGACCGCCGCAGCCACCAAGGCCGCCACCTGGCTCCGCGCGGTGCAGGTCGCTGACCTCGCGCCGTGTGCGACCAAGCTGGCCGCCGACAACGGCTCCGTCGCCTACAAGCCGAGCATCCTGGCTGCCGCCCGCACGTCCGGCATCACGCTCGGCGCGCGCGACCAGTACCGACGCACGACCGCCCAAGCCCTTCCGGCGCTTGCGAGCGCCCCAGCATCGGACGCCGCGCTCCGCATCTCCACCCCGGCCACCGCGGTCGAGAAGAGCACCGTCACCGTCACCGTGCTCGGTCTGGGAGCCGGCGAGGCTGCCTGCGTCAGCACCGGGAACGCCTCGAAGTCGATCACAGGGACCGGCGGCTCGGTCGAGGTGACCTTCGACCTGCCCGCGGGTGCCGCGACCCACACCTTCCGGCTGACCACGCTCGAGGGCAGCTCGACGGCCGCCACCGTCGCGACCCTCACCCCGCCAGCCACAGCGCCGACGGTCGGCGAGCTCTCCGCCGCCCGGGTGGTCAAGGCGCGGAAGAACCGATTCAAGCTCACCGTCGCCTGCGACTCGACGCTCGCCTGCGCCGGGACCCTCAAGGTCCGCACGGCCGGCAAGGTGAAGCTCGCCAACGGCAAGAAGCGCACCGTCCTCGTCGCGCGGTCGGCGTACGACGTCTCGCCCGGCCGGACCGGCAAGGTCACGCTGAAGCTCACCAAGGCGGCCCGCAAGGCGCTCGGGCCGAAGCGCGTCCGCGTCGTCGCCGTGCAGCGCGCGGCCGGTGCCGAGCCCGCCACCACGACGTTCTGGTTGAAGCGGAAGTGACCACGACGAGCGCCCGTGCACGGCGGTTCGTGCGCTCCTTCGCCCTCCTGGCCGCGGGCCTGGTGGGCGGAGGAGCGACCCTCGGGCTGGCCCCGACGGCTGTCCTGCCGGGCGCCGACGCGGCCACGTGCACCTCGTCGGGTGGCGTGAGCGTCGTCGTCGACTACCGCGAGCTCGGCGGCAGCACCCTGACCGCGTGCGCGCCCGACGGCGGGGGGAAGAGCGCTGCGGCGGTCTTCGCCGCGGTCGGCGTCGACATCAGCTACGCGACCCGGCAACCTGGCTTCGTGTGCCGCGTCAACGGCGTGCCGGCCAGTGACCCGTGCGTGAACGCCTCCCCGGCCGACGCCTACTGGGGGCTGTGGTGGTCCGACGGCTCGACGAGCTCGTGGACCTACGCGTCTGCCGGCGTCGGCGGCCAGACGGTCCCCGCCGGAGGGTCAGTGGGCTGGTCGTGGCAGCAGGACCGGCCGAGCGGGTCGACCGTCCCGCCGTCCGTCGCGCC
>CAZDAO010000365.1:0-4349 GCA_964503015.1 uncultured Nocardioides sp.
CTCAGAGAGCGGCGGTCTTCTTGGCGATCGAGGACTTGCGGTTGGCCGCCTGGTTGGCGTGGATGACGCCCTTGGAGGCGGCCTTGTCGAGCGCCTTCATGGCGTCGCGACCGGCAGCCGTGGCGGCGTCCTTGTCGCCCGCCTCGGCCAGCTCGCGGAACTTGCGAACGGCGGTCTTCAGGCGCGACTTCACGGCCTGGTTGCGCTGACGGCGCAGCTCGTTCTGCTTGTTGCGCTTGATCTGGGACTTGATGTTCGCCACGTGTGGATCCTCGGAGCTAGAACTGGTCTGGAATGGAAGTCTGGTGCTTGTCGGCTGCCTGGCAACCCCTCCCAGAATCGGCCGGGGAGGGTCGGGTGCCGGACATGCAGGGAGAAACTCTACCGGCACGCCTCGCGCGCGCCCAAATCGCCCGGGCGCGTCGGAGACGCCTCAGTGACCGGTGCGACGGGCCACGGCTCCCAGCATGCGCCGCGACTCCCGGATCCGGAAATCGTTGAGCGTGGGGAGGTTCACGTCCCGGGCGAACACGGAGCGCACCGCGAGGTGTGCGCCGAAGCCGGCGAGGAAGGCGGTGACGACCTCGTCGCCCGCCGCGCGCAGGGCCGGGGAGGAGGCGAGCGAGTCGTCGAACCACGGCTCGTCCACGCGCTCGAGCCGGGCGAGCAGGGGGTCCGCCCAGGCCGGCCCGCGCGCGGCTGTGCCCCAGTCCACGAAGACGATCTCCCCGCTCGGCCGGCGCAGCAGGTTGTCGATACGGATGTCCCAGTGAGCGAGGTGCGGCATCGGCCGGGCGGCGTGGTCGCGGAGCACGTCCGCCCAGCCGTGCGGATCCGTGCGCAGCCACACCGGGACGGGCGCCTCGCCGGGGGCGTCGACCAGGGTGGCGAGGCAGTCGGCCCACTTGCGCAGGACGTGCGCGACGTCGACGAGGTCGACCGCGCCGGGGACGTCCCGCTCCTGGAGCACGTGCGAGAGCCGATCGGTCCCGGAGAGCACGGAGTCCAGCTCGTCGGGGTGCGAGAAGTCGGGGTGCCGGCCGTCCACGTCCTCGACCAGCAGCGCGACCCAGTCCCCGTCGTCGTACGACGCCAGCAGCCGGGCCCACAGCTCGTGCTCGCCGAGGTGGGTGAGCACGCCGACCTCGCGCCGGAACAGGCCGGGGGTGTCGGGGTTGAGCTCGGCGCCGACCGCCTTCACGAAGGCGCGGGTGCCGTCGGCGCAGGTGAGCCGGGTGGCGCAGCCGGGGGACATCCCGCCGACCTGCTCGCTGGTCGACACGACCGGTGACCCGAGCGTCCGTTCGACCCACGCGTGCACCGCCATGGGCACCTCGGCGTACGGCAGGCGTACGCCGACCGCGCGCGGCGCCGTCACGACCAGCCGCGACGCTCGGCGAGCCAGTGCCAGCAGACCTCGCCCTGCCAGCGCTGGTGGTCGCGGAGGTAGGGGGAGGTCGGCGGCACAGGGAGCTCGGCCTGGGTGAGGAAGTAGCCGACGTAGAGGGCGAGGTTGATGTCGAACGCCTCGGGGGGCACGTCGCGGAGCAGCCGACGCCCGGCGATCACGGCGTCGACGTCCACGCCCTCGCCGCGGGGACCGATGAGGGCGGCGAAGGAGTCGAACCACGCGGCGCCGCGGACCGGCCAGTTCCAGTCGCAGATGAGCGCGTGGCCCTCGGGATCGATGAGCACGTTGTCGGACCGCACGTCGGTGTGCACGAGGGTGTCGCCGCCCACGACCTCGGCGTAGCGGCGCGCCAGAGCCTCTGCCTCCGCGAGGTGCGCGGCGTCGAGGTCGGTGCGGGACCCGCGGATCCCGGCCCAGCCGTCGAGCAGCGGTGCGAAGTCGTCCTCGGCCGTGTCGAGGTCGAGCCCGGCGGGTGGAGGTGTGAGCGCGTCGGCCGCGTCCTCCAGCGCGTCGAGGACGGCGTCGAGGTCCTCGCGCTCCCACGGCCGGCGCGGCGCGCGTGCGGCGACGTACTCGATGCCGAGGACCACCCAGTCGTCGTCGAGGTGCCACAGCAGGCGCGGCGCCGGCACCTCGACGGGCAGCGCCGCGAGCTTGCGGGCCTCCTCGCGGTAGGAGTCGGCGAACGTCCGCTGGGCCTTGACCGAGGCGGCCTTCACGAAGTGCCGGGACCCGTCCTCACAGACGAGGACCGAGGCGAAGCCCGGGGTGAAGCCGCTGGTCTGCGAGATCGCCGAGACGACGGGGGAGCCGCACTTGCGTTCGATCCAGGCCCGCAGGTTCGGCGGGAGGAACGGCCACTCCAGGCGCCGGGCGGTGTTGTCGTGCGGGGCCGGGTAGGGCGCGACGGGTGCGGTGCGGGACATGGACCGCATCCTTCCCCACGTCGTCCGCCGCCACGACCGATATCCGACGCGTCGGATATCCGATGGAGCGGGCGGCCGGGACGACGGTACAAATGGGGCCATGCCCGAGCTCGTCCTGCCGACCACGTCCGTCCAGCGCTCCTTCCTCGAGGCGATGGACGAGTTCGTCGCCGAGGGCGCCGAGAACACCCAGACCACCGCGTGGATCGACCGCAACGCGCCGGGCTGGACCGACCCCGAGGTGTTCGCGCGGTTCGTCGCGGCGGTGCGCGCGGACGCCGAGGAGGACAGCCCGCGGCCGGACTTCCACGTGCCGTGCACGACCCTGTGGTGGGTCGACGGCGAGGACTACCTCGGCCGGATCGCGATCCGGCACCGGCTCAACGACTTCCTGCTCGAGGTGGGCGGCCACATCGGGTACGACGTCCGCCCGTCGCGGCGCCGCGAGGGCCACGCGACGGCGATGCTGAAGCACGCCCTGCCCTGGGCGCTCGGCCTCGGCATCGACCCCGCGCTCGTCACCTGCGACGTCGACAACCACGGGTCGATCCGTGTCATCGAGGCCGCCGGCCGCGAGCTCGAGGACGGCCGCGGGATCAAGCGCCGCTACTGGGTGCCGACCTCCTGAGCCCGGACCTCAGCCCGGCTGCTTCACCGGGTGCGGACCGTGGAGGGGGCGGCCGGCGACGATCGGGGTGGGGCGCATCGGCAGGGCCCACTGCATCGACCCGTCAAGCGAGAGCCGCAGCAGGCCGTGGCTCAGCCTGGTGCGTGTGAACCGCGTGACGACGGCGAGGAGGTGCCGCTCGTCCTCCCACGTCACGGGACCCGAGAGGCCGACGTGGAGGAGAACGCGGCCGGTCCGGAGCGAGACGACGACGAGGCGACGAGAGTTCCACTTGTGGGGTGTCCCGACGGCCATGGACCCGTCGGGGCTGAAGCTGAGCAGCTCGAAGCCGGGGGCGCGGAACACTGGATTGCCATCGAGGGAGTAGACGGTGCTCGCCTTGGCGCGGTACCCGCGGTGGTGGGTGCCGCTGATCAGCCTCGCCCGGGATGACACCGCAGCGGCGCGAGCCACTCCCGGCACCTGGTACGTCTGGTCGTCGCCCGTGACCATGACGCCGCGCGACCGGGACGTCGACGAGGCGGCGAGGTTGAGCACCACGCGCTCTCCGCGCCTGCCGAGGAACCCCACGGGGTCCTCGCTCGTGCGTGGCGCGCCCGGGAGGGCGTCGAGCACTCGGGTGGTCACCGAAGTGCTGGTCGACGTGAGCACGATGGTCTGCAAGTAGCCCGACAGCAGGACCCGACGTCCGTCGGCCGACACTGCACTCGGGCCGGTCCCACCGACGAGCCGTCGGAAGTCACCGTCCGCAGCGTGGAACGTCGTGACGTCCTGCATGAAGTCGTACGTCGACCCGATCCATCCGGCGCGGACGCGGGCGACGGCGCCGTAGGACTCGCCCGAGATGTCCTCGGGAGACTGCTTCGGCGGGCGCTCCAGCACGATCTTGCGCCTGTTTGGAAGGACGACGGTCCCACCGTCGACGTAGGGCACCCGAGGTGGCTGTCCCATGGGTATCTGGTGACGGTCGACCTTCGCCATGGGGGGCGCCGTGCCCATGACGAGGACCGCCTGTGAAGGCGATGCCGATGGCTCTGGGGATGTAGACGGCGGCCTCCTCGGTGGCTCCGCGGGCCGTCGCGATGTGTCACTGGCCGTACAGCTCAGCAGGCCCGCGACGAGGCACAGCACGGCCAGACGGGATGTGCGTCGACGTCGTCCGACCATGGTTCGCCCTCCACGTCCAGTGTCGGCAAGCGGCGGTCCGGGTGCCAGCCATAGGAATGGTCCACCGGGAGGTGGTCGTCGGTCGAGGTGTCTGGCAACCGTTTGCCGGTGGACTACCTCGGCAGTGGGCCGTGGGGGTAGTCCAGTGGCGAGTCGTCGTCCGACGGGCGTCGTGGGGACGTCTTGTCACTGGACTACCCGCGAAGTGGGCGTCGTC
>CAZDAO010000366.1:0-4348 GCA_964503015.1 uncultured Nocardioides sp.
GAACCAGGGGTAGACCGGTCCGGTGTTGCCCCGGCCCATCATCAGGTCGACCCGGCCGCCGGAGAGGTGCTGCAGGAACGCGTAGTCCTCGGCGATCTTGACCGGGTCGTTGGTCGTGATCAGCGTCGTGCTCGTCGAGAGCAGCAGCTTCTCGGTCTGCGCGGCGATGAAGCCGAGGTGGGTCGTGGGCGAGGAGACCACGAAGGGCGGGTTGTGGTGCTCGCCGGTCGCGAAGACGTCGAGGCCCACCTCCTCGGCCTTGAGCGCGAGCTGCGTCATCGAGGCGATGCGCTCGGCCTCGGACGGGGTGCGTCCGGTGGTCGGGTCCGTGGTGACGTCGCCGACGCTGAAGATGCCGAACTGCATGATCTCCTCCACTGGTTGAAGTTTGTACGACCTTCAACGGCGTCGTGCGCCCCAGTATTCCGTGCATCCGGTCCGGAATCGCCGGGCGAGGTACGGCGTTGGACCCTCGTCCGGGCGCACACTCGGAGTACCCACTCCCGGTTCGTCCGCGCGAGAGGAGCAACGATGACCGACTTCACACCGTTCGAGGACCTGCTGCGCTCCCCCCGCGGCCTGCTCGAGGACGCGCCTTTCGACCGCTGGCTCCGCGCCCAGGAGCTCTTCGCCGAGCGCGCCTACCGCGAGGCCGCCGTGCTGCTGACCGAGCTGCTCGACGACCCGGGCGACGTGGTGCACGAGCTCACCGACGTACGGCTCCTGCTGGCGCGCTCGCTCTTCCACTCCGCGCAGCTCGACGGCACGATCCGCGTCGCCACCGAGCTGCTCGAGCACGACCCCAACGAGCCCTACGCCCACCTGCTGCTCGGCCGCGCCCTGCAGCGCCAGGGACGCCGGGACGAGGCACAGCCGCACCTGCGGCTCGCCGAGCTCCTGGGTGGCTACCGGAGCTGAGGGGCCGCGGCCGCCGCCGTCCACACCGGACGTCGAGCGGCCAATGGTCCGCTCGACCCCCGGCACGGCGTGCGTCCAGCGACCACGAGGGGGTCTTGGCCCGTCGGCTCGGTGAACACTCGCGAGCACCGGCGACGGGCGCACCACCCAGCCCCATGCTGGTCCCGTGACCAGCTACGGCGACCACCCCGGCCCCCTGGCCATCGCCCACCGCGGCGGCATGGGGCTCGCGCCCGAGAACACCCTCGCCGCCTTCGGGCGCGCCACCTCCCTGGGCCTGACCCACCTCGAGACCGACGTCCACACCACCCGCGACGGTCACGTCGTCTGCTTCCACGACGCGTCGCTGCGGCGCGTCACCGGGCACCCGGGCCGCGTCGCCGACCTCGACCTCGCCGACGTACGCCGGCTGCGCGTCCACGGCACCGACCAGGTCCCCACCCTCGCGGAGGCGATGGCCACCTTCCCCGAGGCCCGCTTCGCCATCGACCTCAAGGACGAGGCGTCCATCGGTGCCATGGCGCGGCTGCTCGCCGCGCACCCGAGCTGGGCCGAGCGGATCCTCGTCGCGGGCGCGTGGAGCCGCTGGCTGCGACGGCTCCAGGACGAGGCGCCCGGCGTCACCACGGCACTGGGGTGGCGCTCGCTGACCACGCTGATCGCGTGCTCGCGCGGCGGCATACGGCCGCTGGGGGTCTCCGGCGGCGTCTTCGCGCACGTGCCGCTGCGGCTCGGCCGGCTGCCGATCCACTCCGAACGGGTGATCGCCCGCGCCCACGAGCTCGGCATCCGGGTGGTGGTGTGGACCGTCGACGACCCGGCCACGATGCGCGCGCTGCTCGACGCCGGGGTCGACGGGATCATCACCGACCGGCCGGACGTGCTCCGCGGGGTGCTGATCAGCCGGGGCCAGTGGACCCGCCCGGAGGTCAGACGACCCGCTCCAGCACCTCCGCGCTGAGGCCGTGGGAGACGGCCCAGAGGACGGCCTGGCTCCGGCTCTGCACGCCGGTCTTGCGGTAGGCGCTGCGGATGTAGGACTTCACCGAGTTCAGCGAGATCTGCATCGCGGCGGCGATCTCGACGTTGCTGCGACCGGTGGCGATGTGCGCCAGCGTCTCGCGCTCGCGGGTGGTGAGCTGCTCGAGCTCGCTGTGGACGCCCACGTCGGCGGCAGGCGCGGACGACAGGGCCGGCGCGACGACCGAGTCGCCGGAGTGGATGGCGAGGAGGGCGCGCCCGAGCTGCGCGGCCGTGAGGCTCTTGCCGAGGTAGCCGCAGACGCCGTTGCGCACGACCTCGTGCACCAGGCCCGGGTGGTGGTTCCAGGTGAAGACCGCGACCCGACGGATGAAGGGGTCCGCCACCGCTCGCGCCAGCGTGGTGTCGTCCGCCGCGGCGCCGAAGGTCTCGACGAGCGCGATGTCGATCGGCATCCGCTCGCGGTCCTTGACGCTGGCGAGCGCGAACCCGCCCAAGGTGCGAAGCATGCCGTCGAGGCCACGCCTGACCAGCTCGTCACCGCCCAACAGGGCTACCCGGATCATCATGCGCGGTCCTCACGTCATGGGAGAGGAACGCAGGAGCCTGCGTCCCCCGACGTCCCCCCGGACCGCCGTGCGCCACTGTAGGTGTGGTGGACCAGACCACTAGCCGTCCGGGACCCGCCACGCGTGAACTTTCACCGAGATTCCACCCCCACGGGTGGATACACGCTTGATCGAGATACCCCCTAGGGGTATCTTAGACGCATGACCGAGCAGCACGGACACCTCGAGGGCAACGACGAAGCAGTGCAGGCGCACCTGAAGCGGCTGCGCCGCATCGAGGGCCAGGTGCGGGGCATCCAGCGGATGGTCGAGGAGGAGAAGTACTGCATCGACATCCTCACGCAGGTGTCGGCGGCCACCAAGGCGCTGCAGGCCCTCGCCCTCTCGCTGCTGGACGACCACATGGCCCACTGCCTCGTCGACGCAGCGCGCCAGGGCGGCGCCGAGCAGGACCTGAAGCTCAAGGAGGCCTCGGAGGCGATCGCCCGCCTCGTGAGGTCGTGACCGGGTCTCGAGGCTCGCTGCGCTCGCACCTCAACCACCGAAAGAGAGATGGGACCACCATGACCGAGACCACCACCTACACCGTCACCGGCATGACCTGCGGCCACTGCGCCACGTCGGTCAGCGAGGAGATCTCCGAGATCGCCGGCGTCGAGGGCGTCGACGTCGTCGTGGAGACCGGCGCCGTCACCGTGACCAGCAGCGCCCCCCTCGACGAGTCGGCCGTCCGGTCCGCCGTCGAGGAGGCCGGCTACGCCCTGGCATGACCACCCCACGAGGAGCGCGATGACCACCCCGCTGCGCGTCGCCGGGTTCGTCGTCGCCCTGGTGGCAGCCTTCGTGGCCGCCTGGGGCGGAGGCCGGCTCGTCGGCCCCCTGGACACCCGTCCCGCGGCCAGTGAGATGGCCGACCACGGCGGCGAGGACCAGGACCCGCACGACGACACGGCCGCGGAGGGCTCGGACGAGCACGGCGGCCACACCGGAGCCGTCGCCGAGGCCACCGGGCTGACCGCCCGGGCCGACGGGTTCACCCTCGCTCTCGCCGAGCGCGCGGTCGCCGCCGGTCGCACCCGACTCGACTTCCGGGTCCTGACCTCCAGCGGGCGACCGCTGCTCGACTACACGCGCGAGCACGACAAGGACCTGCACCTCATCGTCGTACGCCGCGACCTGACCGGCTTCCAGCACGTGCACCCCACCCTCGACCGGTCGACCGGCACCTGGTCGGTCGACGTGCGGCTGACGCCCGGCGTGTGGCGGGTGGTCGCCGACTTCACCCCGGAGGGCTGGGAGGGCATCACCCTCGCCGACGACCTCGCGGTCGCCGGGGCGTTCGTCCCCCGTCCGCTGCCCGCGGACGACCGCACCGCGATTATCGAGACCTCCGAGGGCACCTACACCGTGGCCCTCGAGGGCGACACCGCCCCGGGCGCGAGCACGGTGCTCACCACGCGCATCGAGCTCGACGGCCGACCGGTCACCGACCTCGAGCCCTACCTCGGCGCCTTCGGCCACCTCGTCGCGATCCGCGCCGGCGACCTCGGCTACCTCCACGTGCACCCCGAGGAGGGTGCTGCCGGGCCGGGCATCGACTTCGCGACCGCGTTCCCCGAGCCGGCGACGTACCGCCTCTTCCTCGACTTCCAGCACCGCGGCGTGGTGCGCACCGCAGCGTTCACCGTCGAGTCCGGGGGCGCCCCCGCCGACCACGACGACGAGCAGACCGACGACCATGCCGAGGGCGAGGGAGGCGACCATGGCCACTGAGGTCCACACCACCGCGCAGACCACCGCTCCGCTGAGCGACGTCGAGCTGGCCATCACCGGCATGACCTGCGCGTCCTGCGCCAACCGCATCGAGCGCAAGCTCAACA
>CAZDAO010000367.1:0-4346 GCA_964503015.1 uncultured Nocardioides sp.
GCGCGGCTCGCGCTCCGCACCGCGGAGGAGCGGGCACGTGCGCTGCACGGCCGCGCCGACTCGCTGCTCCGCGCCGCGCAGGCCGAGCGGGAGTCGCGCGCCCGCGCGGCCGAGCGGCGCGAGCGGCTGATCCGTGAGGGCCGCGCCGCCCAGGCGGTGTCCGTCGCCGTCAGGATCGTGCTCCGCCAGCTGGAGCGGTCCGTGATGGAGGCCGCCGACGAGCGCGCTGCCGTGGAGGAGTCGCGGCAGGGCAGCGAGCAGCAGCTCATGACCGTGCGCACGCGGCTGCGTGACCTCGGTCGCGAGCACGACGAGCTGGTCAACTCCGTTCACCGCGACGAGATGGCCCGCACGCAGCAGCGGATGCGCATCGAGCAGCTCGAGGAACGCGCGCTCGAGGAGCTCGGCCTGGATCCTGACGGCCTCGTCGCCGACTACGGTCCCGACACCCTGGTGCCGTTCACGGGACAGGTGGCCGACGGCGAGGAGCCGCCCGAGCCCACGCCGTTCGTGCGCGAGGAGCAGGTCAAGCGGCTGCGCAGCGCCGAGCGAGCGCTCTCCATGCTCGGCCGGGTCAACCCGCTCGCGCTCGAGGAGTTCTCCGCGATGGAGGAGCGCCACAAGTTCCTCACCGAGCAGCTCGAGGACCTCAAGCGCACCCGCAAGGACCTCCTCGACATCGTCCGTGAGGTCGACGCCCGCGTCGAGCAGGTCTTCACCGAGGCGTACGCCGACGTGGAGAAGGCCTTCGACCAGACCTTCGCGCGGCTGTTCCCCGGCGGTGAGGGCCGGCTCGTGCTGACCGACCCCTCCGACATGCTCACCACCGGCGTCGAGGTCGAGGCGCGCCCGCCCGGCAAGAAGGTCAAGCGGCTCTCGCTGCTCTCCGGTGGCGAGCGCTCGCTGGTGGCCGTGGCGTTCCTCGTCGCGCTGTTCAAGGCCCGGCCCTCGCCGTTCTACATCCTCGACGAGGTCGAGGCGGCGCTCGACGACACCAACCTCGGCCGGCTCCTGGAGATCTACGAGGAGCTGCGCGAGAACTCCCAGCTGCTCGTCATCACCCACCAGAAGCGCACCATGGAGGTCGGGGACGCGCTCTACGGCGTGACCATGCGGGGCGACGGTGTGTCCGCCGTGATCAGCCAGCGGCTCCGGGACGCGGAGTCGGCATGACAACACCCCACGACGTTCTCGTCCTCCGCCGCTTCGCTCCGCCGCACGACGACGCCGCGGGGACCCCGTGAGGACACCCCACGACGTTCTCGTCCTCCTCCGCTTCGCTCCCCCGCACGACAACGCCGCGGGGACCCCGTGAGGACACCCCACGACGTTCTCGTCCTCCTCCGCTTCGCTCCCCCGCACGACAACGCCGCGGGGACCCCGTGAGCGAGGAGTCGAGTGCCCCTGCGGCACCGGTCGACACGGGGGCGCGCTCCCGGCCCGCGCGTCCGACCCGCGACGACTACGTCGCCTGGCGGACCGCGACGACGCGCTGGCGCGACGACGACGCCTACGGACACCTCAACAACGCGACCTACTACGAGCTCTTCGACACCGCGGTCAACGCCTACCTCTACGACGCCACCGGGGTCGACGTCCGTGCCCTGCCCCAGATCGGCGTGGTCGCCGAGACCGGCTGCCGCTACTTCCGTGAGATCGGCTTCCCCCAGCCCATCGAGATGGGCCTGGTCGTCGACAAGGTCGGCACGAGCTCGATCGTCTACCGGATCGGCCTCTTCCAGGGTGAGTCGGACGAGGCCGCGGCCGAGGGCCGCTTCGTGCAGGTGTACGTCGACAACTCCCGCGGTGCCGGCGACCGGCCGGTCGTCCCGATGCCGGACGCCGTGCGGGAGGCCGTCGTACCCCTCCTGCGCTGACCACACGACGCGCCGGTCGACACGGGCGCCGGAGATGCGAGGAGGTGGCCGCCCCTGTGCGATGGTGGAGGCGACCGGACCGGACCACCTCGGAGGAACCCCCGTGCTCGCGATCATCCTCATGATGGCCCTCGGCGTGCTCGTCGCTGCCGCCGTCGGCGTCTACGTCGCCTACCCGCACCGCGGCGCGCGGATGCCCGTCGCCCCCCAGCTCGGCAACGCCATGCGCAAGGGTGTCGACGCCCTCCCCACCTTGGAGGACTCCGAGTCCCGCGTCTGAGCGGTGCACCGCCCCACGGATCGTGACCTCCCGGCGCGGCGCCGCGGCCAGCCCGCAGGGCGGGCTAGCGTGCCAGACGTGAACGGCGCCCGCCAGCACCTCCCGAAGGGGTACTGCGCGGCCTGCGGATCGATGGTGGGCCGCCAGTTCCGTCCGGGCCCCGACGGGCGGCCGGACGCGGTGTGCCCGCGTTGCGGGAGCCTGGAGCGACACCGCTTCCTGTCCCTGCTCCTCGGCGCGCTCTCGCCCGAGCTGCGCGACCTCGACACGGTCGTGGAGATCGCGCCCTCACGACAGTCCACCGTGCTCCTCGACCGGCTCGAGTGCCGGCGCCGGGTCACCTTCGACGCCGGCTACGACGCGAGGGCCGTCGACGCGCTGGCCAGCCTGACCGCGCTGCCGCTGCGCGACGACTCGGTCGACCTGCTGGTCTGCTACCACGTCCTGGAGCACGTCCCCGACGACTGCGCGGCGATGCGCGAGATCGCGCGCGTCCTCAGCCCCCGCGGGATGGCGCTGCTCGAGGTGCCGATCAAGGGAGGCGTGGCGACCGAGGAGGACCCGTCCGCCAGCCCGGAGGAGCGTGCCAGGCGGTTCGGGCAGCGCGACCACGTGCGGTGGTACGGCGACGACTTCGACACGCGGCTCGCCGACGCCGGGCTCGCCTCGGTCCGGGTGACGCCGCCGGCGCTGGTGGGGGAGTCGGCGGTGCGGTGGTTCCGGCTGATGCCGCACGAGGTCGTCTGGGTGGTGCACCCGGGCCGGGAGGCGGCGTCCCCGATGCTGGCCGAGGGCACCGGCTCGGGCCTCACCGCCGCCTTCGACGCGGTCCTGGCCGACCTCGCGAGGGCGCAGGAGCGTCTCGCCCGCTCCCGCGCCCGCGCCGAGCGGACCGCCGCGGAGCGCGACGCGCTGCGCGTCCGGCTCTCCGAGCTCTCCGCGCGGGAGCGGGCGCGCGAACGCGGCCTGCTCACCCGGCTGCGCCGCGCCGCGCGCCTCTGATTGGATTGGCCCATGGGTGACTGGCTGTATCTGATCATCGGCATCGCGGTCGTCGGCGTGCTCACGCTCGCCGGGCTGCTGACCTCGGGCCGCCGGCGCAGGTCGGTGCCCCCGTCGGCCGGCACCGACGTGATCGTCCCGCCGCCGACCGAGGGCGAGACCGCCGTCGCGGCACCCCCGGAGCCGCCCGTCGTCACCGAGGAGCCGTCCGCGCCGGCTGCTCCGGTCATCGAGAAGCCGGAGCGCTCCGCCACCCGCATGCAGCGCCTCCGCGAACGCCTGTCCCGCTCGCAGGGCGGGCTCGGCAAGGGGCTGCTCGCGCTGCTCAGCCTCGACCGCCTCGACGAGGACACCTGGGAGGAGATCGAGGACACGCTGCTCACCGCCGACATCGGCGTGGCGCCCACCCAGGCGCTCGTGGAGCGCCTCCGCACGCGCCTCCGGGTCGAGGGCGGGCAGTCGCCCGACCCGCGCACGGTGCTGCGCGAGGAGCTGATCGAGCTCGTCGGCACCGACCTCGACCGCCGGGTCCAGGTCAGCGGCACCGACGGCAAGCCCGGTGTCGTGCTCGTGGTCGGCGTCAACGGCGCCGGCAAGACCACCACCGTCGGCAAGATTGCCCGCATCCTCGTCGCCGAGGACCTCACGGTCACGCTGGGCGCCGCCGACACCTTCCGTGCCGCGGCCGTCGACCAGCTGGCCACCTGGGGCGAGCGCGTCGGCGTCGAGGTCGTGCGCGGACCCGAGGGTGGCGACCCCGCGAGCGTGGCGTTCGAGGCCGTCAAGCACGGCATCGACAACGGCGTCGACACCGTCCTCGTCGACACCGCCGGCCGGCTGCAGAACAAGGCGGGCCTGATGGACGAGCTCGGCAAGATCAAGCGCGTGATCGAGAAGCAGGCGCCGGTCACCGAGGTGCTGCTCGTGCTCGACGCGACCACGGGCCAGAACGGCCTGATCCAGGCCCGCGTCTTCAGCGAGATCGTCGACGTCACCGGCATCGTGCTCACCAAGCTCGACGGCTCCGCCAAGGGCGGCATCGTGGTCCAGGTCCAGCGCGAGCTCGGCGTCCCCGTCAAGCTCGTCGGCCTCGGCGAGGGCCCCGACGACATGGCGCCGTTCGACGCCGCCGCCTTCGTGGACGCCCTGCTCGGCTGACGCCGGCCTGACATGTTCAGTGATCCCCG
>CAZDAO010000368.1:0-1228 GCA_964503015.1 uncultured Nocardioides sp.
GCGAGCAGCAGCCACCCTCGCGGCTGGCCGCGTGGTGGGAGGACGAGCTGGTCTCCAACGCCGCCTTCGGTGCGCTCTGCCGCGTCGGCTCGCGCGCCCCCGGTCTGATCCCGCGGATCAACCGGGTGGCCGGTCGGGCCCTGTCCGAGCGCCGCTACAGCGACCTGGCCCACCGCGTGTTCGTGACCCCGCGCCGCGTGCGCTTCCGGGAGATGGAGTACGCCGTCCCGCGCGAGGTCGGCCTCGACGTGCTCCGGGAGTGCCGCCGCCTGATCGACGCGAGCGACTGGCGGATCGCCTTCCCGGTCGAGATCCGCACGGCGCCCGCAGACGACGTGCCGCTGTCCACGGCCTACGGTCGCGAGAGCCTCTACCTGGCGTTCCACGTCCCGGTGGACACCGACCACAGGGCGTACTTCGGAGGGCTCGAGCCGGTCCTGCGCGAGGCCGGTGGACGACCCCACTGGGGCAAGGTGCATACCCGCAGCGCCGCCGACCTGGCCCCGGTCTACCCGCGTCTCGACGACTTCCTCGCCCTGCGCGACCGGCTCGACCCGGACCGGGTCTTCGCCAACGCCTACCTGCGGCAGGTCCTCGGCGACTGAGGTCACACGTTCGCCGGCCCCTTCGGCATCGGCGCCTGCCAGCCACGCACGAGCGCGATCAGCCGCCAGCCCAGGCAGGTGCCGAAGCCGGCGGCCGCGACGAGCTCCAGCGGGAGGCCGGCCCGGTCCAGCACCACGGCCACCGCGGCACCGGCGAGCGCCGGGGTGGCGTACAGCGCCCCCTCGAACACCACCGGCACCCGACCGGCGAGCAGGTCCCGGATCATGCCTCCGCCGATCCCGGTGACCATGCCCATCAGCGCCGCCGGCACCGGCCCGACGCCGTAGTCGACCGCCTTGAGCGCGCCGGTGACGCAGAACAGCGCCAGCCCGAAGGCGTCGAACAGCGTGACGAACCGTTCGAGCCGTCCCACGACCGGGTGGAAGGCGAACGTCATGAGACCCGCCGCCACCGGCACGATGAGGTAGCGCCAGTCGGCCAGCGCCGCAGGCGGCGTGGCGCCGATCAGCACGTCACGGATGAACCCGCCACCGAGTCCCGTGACGCCGGCCAGGACGAGCGCTGCGAACAGGTCGAGCCGCTTGCGGACCGCGACCAGGGCCCCGGTGACCGCGAACACGAAGATGCCCACGAGGTCGAGCACGACGAGCGTCGTGGCGTA
>CAZDAO010000368.1:1328-4336 GCA_964503015.1 uncultured Nocardioides sp.
CCGCGCGCTGGCGTAGGCTCGCCGGAACGCATGCCGAGCGCATCGCCGACGCACCAGCCCCACCCGACCAGGAAGCAGTCAGGAGCCCGCCACCCATGGCCAAGCTGACGTTCACCGGACGCAGCGGTGACGGCAAGCGCCTGCTCCTGGTGGACGAGTCAGGCCAGCAGCACTCGGTGGTGATCGACGCCAAGCTCCGCAACGCCCTGTCGGGCGTGTCCGCAAGCAACGGCCAGTTGGAGATCCCGATGGAATCAACCCTCCGCCCCCGCGACATCCAGACGCGCATCCGCGCCGGTGAGACGCCCGAGGCGGTCGCGCACGCCGCCGGCACGTCGGTGGAGAAGATCATGGCCTTCGCGGCTCCCGTCCTCGCCGAGCGTGCGCACGTCGCGGAGCGTGCCCAGCTGGCGTCCGTGCGCCGCCGTGCCAACGAGTCCGGGGCACGGACCCTCGGTGAGGCCGTCAACGCGCACCTGCGCTCGCACAACGTCGACCCGGGCTCCGTGGAGTGGGACGCGTGGCGGCGTGAGGACGGCCGCTGGACCCTGACCGGGATGTACGACGTCGCCGGGCGCACCGGCATCGCGACCTTCTCCCACGACCCGCGCGGCAACTTCGTCACCGTCGACGACGAGGACGCCCGGTGGCTCATCGGTGAGGCGGCCACCGCCACGGCGCCGGAGCCGGCCGCCGACGACCTGGCCGCGGCCCGTCAGCGTCGCCTGAGCGCCGTCTCCGGAGAGGAGCTGCCGCTGGGCGAGGACGCGATCGAGATGGTCACGGGCGAGGAGCCCCCCGGCGAGGCCGACTCCGCCAACGAGACCACCGCGGAGCTGTCCGCCCTCGGCACCGAGCAGCCGGTCGAGGCCTACCTCGACGGCACGGCCGACGAGCCGCCCGCCGACCCCGACGCCGCGACCGAGCCCGAGCCCGGGCCCGAGGCGACTCCGGAGGCGGCCGACGAGCCCCCGGCCGAGCCCAAGGCTCGACCCCGCAAGCGCGGTCGCGCGTCCGTGCCGAGCTGGGACGAGATCATGTTCGGCGGCGGCAAGGGCGACTGAGCGGTGCGGCTCGTCCAGCTCAACGTCCACCCCCTCAAGTCCGCAGCGATCCGCACCCTCGACGCGGCCGACGTCCTGCCCGGCGGCCTGCGCGACGACCGCTCCTGGATGCTCGTCGACGCGACGGGCCGGCTGGTGTCCGCACGCGAGCTGCCCGCGACCTACCGGGTCGTCGCCGACACACCGGCGACCGACCCCACCGTCGCGAGCGGCCTGCGGCTGCGCGCACCCGGCATGGACGACCTCTGCGTCGAGCGGCCCGACGCCGAGCCCGTCGCCGTACGCCTGTTCTCCCTCGACCTCGAGGCACTCCCGGCGGCGGAGCCGGCACAGGACTGGGTACGACGGGCGCTCGGCCGCGACGACCTCCGGCTGGTGTGGTGCCACGACCCCGCCGCCCGCAACCTCCAACCCGGCTTCTCCTCACCGGAGGACCACACCTCCTTCGCCGACGCGTTCCCCGTGACCGTCGCCTCGCTGGCGTCCTTGCGGCAGCTCAACGACTGGATCGCGGAGGGGGCCCTGGAGACGGGCGACGAGCCGCCCGAGCCGCTGCCCGTCGAGCGGTTCCGCGCCAACCTCGTCGTCGACGGTCAGGAGCCGTTCGCCGAGGACCGCTGGCAGGAGCTGCGGGTCGGCGGCGTGCGCTTCCGGGTCGCCAAGCCGGTGAGCCGGTGCGTGATGACGACGCTCGACCTGGAGACGCTGACGACGGGCAGGGAACCGACCAGGACGCTCGCCCGGCACCGTCTCGTCGACGGCAAGACCATGTTCGCCCTCCACCTCCTGCCCCTCGACGAGGGCCGGATCGGCGTGGGCGACGAGGTCGTGGCGAGCTGAGGGTCAACCTGTCTCGACGGGGCGCGCCGGGTCGGTGATCCAGCCGCTCCAGCTGCCGGGGTAGAGCGCCGCGTCGATGCCGGCCGCCGCCATGGCGAGGACGTCGTGCGCGGCGGTGACGCCGGACCCGCAGTAGGCCGCCACGGACCCCGTCGAGGTGGCGCCCACCCGGGCGTAGGTGGCGTAGAGCTCGTCGGCCGAGCGGAACCGGCCGTCCTCGTCGAGGTTGTCGTCGGTCGGCACGTTGACCGCGCCGGGGATGTGGCCCGCCACCGGGTCCACCGGCTCGGTCTCCCCACGGAACCGCTCGGACGCCCGGGCGTCGATCAGCACCTCCACGTCGGGGACCCCGTCGGCGTCCACGACCGGCAGCCGCTTGTCGGCGGAGACCGTGAAGTCGCCCGGCTCGGCCGTGGTCTCCCCCGCCTCGGTGGGGCGACCCTCCTCCTGCCAGGCCGCCCAACCACCGTCGAGGACCCGCACGTCCGGGTGGCCGTGGTGCTTCAGCAGCCACCAGCACCGGGCAGCCGCGCGTCCCTGCCAGTCGTCGTACACCACCACCGGGCGGTCTCCGCGCACCCCGACCCGTCGCATGGCCGCCTCGAACCGACGCTCGTCGGGCAGGGGGTGCCGTCCGCCGGGCCCGGGCGGGTCGGCGAGGTCCTCGTCGAGGTCGACGTACGCCGCCCCCGGGACGTGCCCGGTCTCGTGCAGCGTCCGGCCGGGCGGGCCGCCCATGAGGTAGCGCACGTCGAGGACGGTGACGTCGCCGAGCGAGGCCGCGAGCTGGTCGGTGCTGATGAGTGGCCCGTCGGTCATGGAGCCACCCTCCCACGGCGGCGCGGCTGTGACCGGCACGTGCGCCGGCTGTGACAGGATCACCGCGACATGGCTGAACTGCACTTCTTCACGGGCACGATGGACTCCGGCAAGTCGACGCTGGCGCTCCAGACCAACCACAACCACGCCGCCCGCGGACGCGTCGGCCGCATCTTCACCACCCACGACCGCGCCGGCCAGGCCGTGCTGTCGAGCCGTCTCGGGCTCACCCACGACGCGCTCGAGGTCGACGCCGACTTCGACTTCTGGAGCTACGTCGTCGAC
>CAZDAO010000369.1:0-4330 GCA_964503015.1 uncultured Nocardioides sp.
CTGACCCGCGCCGGCCACACGGTCGCGGTCTACGAGCGCGCCGACAAGATCGGCGGCCTGCTGCGCTACGGCATCCCCGACTTCAAGATGGAGAAGAAGCACCTCGACCGGCGCCTGGACCAGATGCGTCGCGAGGGCACCGTCTTCCGGGCGGGCGTCGACGTGGGCGGCGACCTGACCGGTTCCCAGCTGCTCACCCGGTACGACGCGGTGGTGCTCGCCATGGGTGCGACCGCGGCGCGCGACCTGCCCGTGCCGGGCCGCGAGCTCGGCGGGATCCACCAGGCCATGGAGTTCCTGCCGCAGGCCAACCGCGCCGCGCTCGGGGAGGCCCCGACGACCGATGGTTCGGACCAGATCGTGGCCACCGGCAAGGACGTGGTGATCATCGGCGGCGGCGACACCGGCGCGGACTGCCTCGGCACCTCGATCCGCCAGGGCGCGCGGTCCATCACGCAGCTGGAGATCATGCCGCAGCCGGGCGAGGAGCGGCCCGCGGGCCAGCCGTGGCCGACGTACCCGATGCTGTTCCGCGTCTCCTCGGCCCACGAGGAGGGCGGCGACCGGGTCTACGCCGTCTCCACCCAGGAGTTCCTGGGCGACGCCGACGGCCACGTCTCGGCGCTGCGCCTGGTCGAGGTCGACGCGAAGTTCCAGCCCGTCGCGGGCACCGAGCGCGAGATCCCAGCGCAGCTGGTGCTGCTCGCCATGGGCTTCGTCGGGCCGGAGAAGCCCGGCCTGGTGGAGCAGCTGGGCGTCGAGCTCGACGAGCGGGGCAACGTGCGGCGCGACGAGACCTACGCCGCCTCCGTCCCGGGGGTCTACGTCGCCGGTGACGTCGGTCGCGGTCAGTCGCTGATCGTGTGGGCGATCGCCGAGGGACGGAGCGCGGCGGCCGCGGTCGACGCGTACCTCACCGGCTCGACCACGCTGCCCGCGCCGATCAAGCCGCACGAGCGCCCGCTCGTCGTCTGACCGCATCTCGCTGCAACGCCGGGTTGCTGCGTGTACCCCCAGGGACACATCGGTGTGGGTACCAGCCGCAACCCGGCGTCACATGCAGTCCGGTAGATGGAGCGAGTCTTGCTTGGATCGTTCCAAGACCCGCTAGGGTGAAGCACGTGCGTAGAGCCAAGATCGTCTGCACCCTCGGTCCCGCGGTGAACACCCCCGAGGGCATCAGAGCACTCGTCCACGCCGGGATGGACGTCGCCCGGCTCAACATGAGCCACGGCCGGTACGCCGACCACGAGTCGGTCTACCGGATGGTCCGCCAGGCCTCCGACGAGACCGGCCATGCGATCGGGATCTTCGCCGACCTCCAGGGGCCCAAGATCCGGCTCGAGACGTTCTCCGACGGGCCGGTGAAGCTCAAGAAGGGCGCCACCTTCACCATCACCACCCGCGACGTCGACGGCGACGTCGCCCAGTGCGGCACGACCTACAAGGGACTGCCGGGCGACGTGCAGCCCGGTGACCCGCTGCTGATCGACGACGGCAAGGTGCGGCTGAAGGTCACCGCCGTCGAGGGACCGGACGTCGTCACCGAGGTCGTCGTGCCCGGCAAGGTGTCCGACCACAAGGGCATCAACCTGCCCGGGGTCGCCGTGTCGGTGCCCGCCCTGTCGGAGAAGGACACCGAGGACCTGCGCTGGGCGCTGCGCCTGGGGGTCGACTTCATCGCGCTGAGCTTCGTCCGGAGTGCCACCGACGCCGACGACGTGCGCGCGATCATGCAGGAGGAAGGCGTCTTCGTCCCGGTGATCGCGAAGATCGAGAAGCCGCAGGCCATCGCCAACATCGACGAGATCGTCGACGCCTTCGACGGCGTCATGGTCGCCCGTGGTGACCTCGGCGTGGAGTGCCCGCTCGAGGACGTGCCGATCCACCAGAAGCTGATCATCGACAAGGCGCGACGCAACGCCAAGCCGGTCATCGTCGCCACCCAGATGCTCGAGTCGATGATCTCGGCGCCCGCACCCACCCGCGCCGAGGCCAGCGACGTCGCCAACGCCGTGCTCGACGGGGCCGACGCCGTGATGCTCTCCGGTGAGACCAGCGTGGGGGAGTACCCCATCGTCGCCGTCGAGACCATGAGCCGGATCGTCGAGTCGACCGAGGACCACGGGTTGAGCCACATGGCCGCCGTCACCTGGCAGCCCCACACCCGCGGCGGCATCATCGCCAAGGCCGCCGCCGAGGTGGCCGAGAGCGTCGGTGCGAAGTACGTCGTCGCCTTCACCACGAGCGGTGACTCGGCCAAGCGGCTCTCCCGCTACCGCGGCCCCATCCCGATCCTCGCCTTCACCCCGCAGGCCCGCACCCGGTCGCAGCTCGCCCTGACCTGGGGCGTGGAGACGTTCCAGGGCGCCGAAGTCGAGCACACCGACGAGATGGTGCGCCAGGTCGACGAGTCGCTGCTGCACATCGGGCGGGTCCAGGAGGGCGACCTCGTGGTCATCATCGCCGGCAGCCCGCCCGGCATCCCCGGCTCGACCAACGCGTTGCGGATCCACCGCATGGGCGACGCGATCAACGAGGCTGCTCCGGCCTATCGCCGCCCGCGCTGAACCCGCGGCAGCGTTTGCCTCAGGTCGGGCAGGTGCGTGGCCGATGAGTGGAGCGGTGACCTGACGACACGGACGTCCACGGCGCCGCGAGCCACTCGGAGAACAGCCTTCATGACCTCACCCCGCCAAGCCCTGCGAGACCTGAAGATCGGAGTGCGGCTCGCCGCCGCCTTTGCCGCCTGTGGCGTCCTCGTGGGTGCCGCCGCCTACCTCGGCCTCTCCGCGCAGAGCAAGGCCGACGGGATGCGCGACCAGCTCGAGCAGGTCGCGTCCCACCGCGCCCTCGCGGACCTCATGCTCATCAACATCAACGACATCACCGGCTGGCAGGGCCTCTACCTCGCCGACGCCACCGCCTTCGGCACCGCGGCGGCGCTGTCCGAGGACGGCTACAACCGCGACGGCTACCTCAACAGCAAGGCCGCCATCGAGGAGATGTTCGCCGACGTCGACACGACCGGCCTCACGGGCGAGCAGAAGGACATCCTCGCCAGCACCGAGGCGAACTTCCAGCAGCTGTTCGAGCAGGACGACTGGGTCGTGGACCGGCTCGAGGCGCGCGGGCTCGACGCCATGCCGCAGATCATGAACAGCATCAACGGCGGGGCCGCCGGCGAAGCGTGGACCGCGGTCTACGAGGACATGAGCGCCTTCGGTGACTCGCTGGCGAAGCGCGAGAAGGACATCCGGGCCGAGCTCGCCGTCGTCTCCTCCCGCGGACGCCTGATGGTCTACGTCGGCCTGGCGCTCGTCATCATCGCCGGCACCGCCGTCGTGGTCAGCGTGACCCGATCGATCACCCGCCCGCTCGGGCGCGCCGTCGCCGTGCTCCAGGACGTGGCCGCCGGCCACCTCGACCGCCGGATCGAGGAGGACCGCGGCGACGAGATCGGGCAGCTGGCGACCGCGCTCAACAGCGCCGTGGCTAACCTCGGCGACGCCATGTCCGAGATCGCCGGCACCGCGGTCCAGCTCGCGGGAGCCTCCGAGGAGCTCTCGGCCGTCTCCGGCCAGATGACGAGCTCGGCCTCCGATGCCTCCGCCCAGGCCGGCTTGGTGTCCTCCGCGGCCGGTCAGGTCTCCAACAACGTGCAGACCGTGGCCGCTGCGACCGAGCAGATGGGCGCCTCCATCCGCGAGATCGCGGTCAACGCCAGCAACGCCGCCGGCGTGGCTGCCCAGGCCGTCGTGGCCGCCGAGTCGACCAACGCGACCGTGGCCAAGCTGGGTGCGTCCTCCACGGAGGTCGGCAACGTGATCAAGGTGATCAACTCGATCGCCGAGCAGACCAACCTGCTGGCGCTCAACGCGACCATCGAAGCGGCTCGTGCGGGCGAGGCCGGCAAGGGCTTCGCCGTGGTCGCCAACGAGGTCAAGGAGCTCGCGCAGGAGACCAGCAAGGCCACCGGTGACATCGACCAGCGGATCAGGGCCATCCAGTCCGACACGCAGGAGGCGGTCACCGCGATCGCCGAGATCGCGGGCATCATCGCCCAGATCAGCGACACCCAGACCGTGATCGCCTCCGCGGTGGAGGAGCAGACCGCCACCACGCAGGAGATGACCCGCTCGGTCGCGGACGCCGCGACGGGGTCCACCGACATCGCGCAGAACATCACGGGTGTCGCTCGGACCGCCTCCGACACCCAGGCGGCGGCCGGCAGCACGAGCTCGGCGGCCGAGGAGCTCTCCCGGATGGCCCAGCGCCTGCAGGGCCTGGTCGCCCAGTTCACCTACGAGACACGGGGCGCGACCGCCTC
>CAZDAO010000370.1:0-4327 GCA_964503015.1 uncultured Nocardioides sp.
AGGGCGGCCGTCACACGCCGTTCTTCAACAACTACCGTCCGCAGTTCTACTTCCGGACCACGGACGTGACCGGTGTCGTGACCCTGCCCGAGGGCACCGAGATGGTCATGCCCGGTGACAACACCGAGATGTCGGTCGAGCTCATCCAGCCGATCGCCATGGACGAGGGCCTGCGCTTCGCCATCCGCGAGGGCGGCCGCACCGTCGGCGCCGGCCGCGTCACCAAGATCACCAAGTGAGCTGAGCCGCCGAGGCCACGCTGATCACCTCGAGACCCCGTCTCCCGCAAGGGAGGCGGGGTCTCGTGCGCGTACGGCTGTCGGTGGGCACCGCTAGCGTCCGGGTCATGACTCTGACCCTGGGCATGATCACGATGGACACCACCGACGCCATGTCGCTCGCCGCCTGGTGGGCCGAGCAGACCGGCGCCGCGGTGGGCGAGACCAACGACGGCTACTACGTCATGGTGAGCGGGGGCGGGCTGCCCGCCCTGCTCGCGTTCCAGAAGGTCGACGACCCGACCCCCGGCAAGAACCGGGTCCACCTCGACCTCACTGCGGCAGACCTCGACGGCGAGGTCGATCGCCTGCTCGCCGCCGGCGCGACCCTGGTCGAGCGCCGGGGCGACGAGAGCTTCCGGTGGGTGACCCTGGCCGATCCCGACGGCAACCAGTTCTGCGTGGCCGCTGCCGGAGACGCCACCGGTCCCGGCGCCTAGCCCAGGTCGACACCCTCGAAGTCTTCGGGCGTGTAGCTGCGCGGCTCGACGAGCACCATCCAGTTGCCCGAGTTGTCGCGCATGAGCGCCTCCACGCCGTAGGGCCGGTCCTCGGGCTCCTGGAGGAACTCCACGCCCTTGGCCTTGAGGTCGGCGCAGGTCGCACGGCAGTCGTCGACGTTGAGCCCGATGCCCGGCATGGCGCCCTCGGCCTGCGCGCGCTCCATGGCCGCGATGAGGTAGTCGGGCAGCGGCTTGCTCGGGGTGGTCAGGTGGACGTGGATCTCGGGCTGCTTCGGGTGGACGACCGTGCACCACCGGAAGTCGGGCCCGAGCTGGAGATCGTCCCCGACCTCGAAACCCATCACGTCGGTGTAGAAGGCGAGAGAGGCGTCGATGTCGGCGACCCACAAGGACACGAGCGAGATGTTGGTGATCATGGGGCGAGGCTAGGGAGGTGGCGGGTCGACCTGCTTCTCCTGCGTTGCGGTCCTCTCGACCAGCCCGGACATGAACACGTAGCAGCCCGGGATCCGTGGATTGCCCGCGGCGGCGTAGCGGCGCTGGAACTCGCTCGGCGACTCCCCGACGACCGCGGCGAAACGAGCGCTGAACGAGCCGAGGCTGGAGTAGCCGACGGCATGGCAGACCTCGGTGACCGTCAGGTTGGCCGCCCGCAACAGGTCCTGGGCGCGCTCGATGCGTCGCTGGGTGAGGTAGGCGCGAGGCGTGATGCGGTACGTCGCGGCGAAGGAGCGCAGGAAGTGGTAGCGGCTCATCCCGGCCAGACCGGCGAGCAGGTCGAGGTCGAAGTCGTCGGCGTAGTGGGCGTCGAGGTGGTCACGCGCCCGCCGCAGGTGCACGAGGACGTCACCGGGCACCCGGGGCAGCTCCATGCAGGCCAATCTACGGATCCGGCATCGCGTCGGGACGCACTGTCAGGATGGCCGGCATGGGATTCACGCGCGCCGAGCTGGAGTCGTTCCGGGACGCCGTGGTGCCCGACCTCCTGCCGGCCCCCGACCAGCCACTGCGGCTGCTGTTCGTCGGCATCAACCCGGGCCTGTGGACCGCCGCCACGCAGACCCATTTCGCCCGCCCGGGCAACCGGTTCTACCCGGCGCTGCTGCGGGCCGGCATCGTGTCGCGGCCGATCGATCCGTCGGCCGGGATGACCGACGAGGACCGCGAGGAGCTGCGGCGACGCGGCATCGGGATCACCAACGTGGTCGCCCGGGCCACCGCGCGTGCCGACGAGCTCACCGCCGAGGAGCTCCGCGAGGGCGGGGCGCGGCTGCGGGAGCTGGTGGCGCGGCTGGGCCCACAGGTCGTGGCCGTGGCCGGTGTGACCGCCTACCGTGCGGCGTTCGGCGACCGTCGGGCCGCAGCGGGGGAGCAGCCGGAGCGCTGGGGGGTGTCCCGGGTGTTCGTGGTGCCCAACCCGTCGGGCCTCAACGCCCACGAGACCGTCGACAGCCTGGCGGTGGCGTACGCCGAGGCGGCGCGCGCTGCCGGGGTCGTCGAGCCGTGAGCGCGCGCCGGCCGAGACGTGGAAGCATGCGGCCATGGATGCCAAGGCCGTCGAGTCCGTCCTCTCCCGAGCCGTCGTGACCGTGGTGGGCCGGGCGCCTGACCGGGTGCAGACGCTGCTCGGCGGTCGCCGGGTCAACCGGGCGGGGGCGGCGATGGAACCGGAGGTCGCCGCGGCGTTGCGGCTGCTCGACGCCCTGCCGGACAGCGACTTCACCCGCCTGCCCGTCGAGGCGGCTCGCCGGCAGGTGGACGAGGAGGCCGCGCTGTTCGGTGGCCGGCCGCTCCCGATGGCCGTGGTCGAGGACCTCGAGATCCCGACGTTCGCCGGTGGGATCGCGGCCCGCCGCTACCTCGCCGACGTGCGCGACGCCGACCGGCTCCTGCTCTACTTCCACGGCGGGGGCTTCGTGGTCGGCTCGCTCGACAGCCACGACACCGTCTGCCGCTTCCTGGCGACGTACGCCGGGGTGTCCGTGCTCGCCGTCGACTACCGGCTCGCCCCCGAGCACCCGTTCCCCGCCGCGCCCGACGACGCCAGGGCGGCGTTCATGTTCGCCGCGTCCCGCGCCGAGGCGTGGGGGCACGACCCGCACCGCATCGGTGTCGCCGGCGACAGCGCGGGCGGCAACCTGGCGGCGGTGCTGTGCCAGGACCTGCGCGAGGCGCAGGTCCGCCCCGCGCTCCAGCTGCTGTTCTTCCCGGTGACCGACCTGAGCCGGCACAGCGACTCCTACCGGGAGTTCGCCGAGGGACACTTCCTCACCGAGCACCAGATGGACTGGTACACCGAGCGCTACCTCGCCGGTGGCGGTGACCGCTCTGACCCGCGCGTGTCGCCGCTGCTGGCCGCGGACCTGGCCGGCCTTCCGCCGGCCTACGTCGCGGTGGCCGGCTTCGACCCGCTGCGCGACGAGGGCGAGGCCTACGCCCGACGGATGGCCGCGGCCGGTGTGCCCGTGGCCCTGCGTCGCCACGACGGGCTGATCCACGCCTTCGTCAACAGCACGGGCGTCGGCCGCTCGGGCCGCGAGGCGATGCTCGAGGCCTGCGGCGCCGTGCGGATGGGGCTCGGGGCGGGGCTTCAGCGCCACGCCTGAGGCGTCAGGCGGCCCAGGGGCGGGGGAGCAGCCCCGCGGCCTCCAGCAGCATCTCGACCCGCTCGCGCTCCTGGTCGCGTTCGCGGCCGGGCGGCAGCACCTCGAGCAGGTGGATGACCTCCAGCATCCCCGCCGCCTCGCCCAGCACGCGGTCGTAGGCCTGCCGGCAGCCCTCGTACTTCGCGAACCGCAGGCCCTCGCGGTGGAAGGACGCGTGGAGGCGTCGCAGGTCGGCGCCGATGTCCTCGATCGGCCGGTGCAGCGGCACGACCTGCGCGCGCCGGCGGCGCAGCCGCCGGGCCAGCCGGGACAGCTGACGCGAGCAGTGCCACCCGTCGAGCTCGTCGAACACGGCCGCGACGCCGATCCGGATCAGGACGTGGAGGACCACCACCACGCCGAAGACCTGGATCCAGCCCCGCATCACTCCACGGTACGCCCGTGGGCGCACCGCGTCAGCCGACCAGCGCCTCCACCGCGCCCCGGAGGGCCGAGGTGTGCGCGTCGACGTCGGCGGCCGTGTGGAAGGGCGAGAACAGCGACATGTTGTGGAACGGCGCGAGCAGCACGCCGCGGTTGACGGTCCACAGGTGGAAGAAGGCGTCCAGCTCCTCGTCGACGGCCGCGGCGGCCTCGGCGCCGGTCCGGGGCGGCGGGCAGAACCAGTACTCCGCGCGGCAGCCGAGCCGCTGCACGTGCCACGGCAGGGCGTGCTCGTCGATGACGCCCCGGATGCCGTCGGTGAACGACGCGGCGAGGGGGATGGCGACGTCGAAGTCCTCCTGTCGCAGCGCGGTCGAGAGGGTGGCCCGCACGGCCGCCATGGCCAGCGCCGAGCCCGAGAGCGTGCCGCCCACCCCGGCGACGTCGATGTCATGGCCGAGCATCGGCCCCTCGAGCCGGGAGGCGACCTCCGCGCTCATGCCGTAGGCCGCGACCGGGATGCCACCGCCGATGGGCTTGCCGATCACCACGAAGT
>CAZDAO010000371.1:0-4311 GCA_964503015.1 uncultured Nocardioides sp.
ATGGACGCACGCACGGAGCACTTCGACGGCACCGACCTCGACCCCGGCGCGTGGGTGCCCCACTACCTGCCCCACTGGTCGAGCCGCGCGGGCACCCGGGCGTCGTACGACGTCGGGGGCTCGGTGCTCCGGCTGAGCATCCCGACCGGCCAGGGCCTGTGGTGCCCCGACCGGCACACGCCGGCCCTGCGCACCTCGACCATCGCCTCGGGCCTGTACGCCGGACCGTTCGGGTCGACCGTCGGGCAGCAGCCGTTCGCCGACGGGCTGACCGTCACCGAGGAGCAGGACCTCTTCCGCGGGTGGCTGCTCCGCGGTGGCCGCCTGTCGGTCCGGGCGCGCGCCGACGTGACGGCCCGCTCGATGGTCTCGGTGTGGCTCACCGGCTTCGAGGACCGGCCCGAGCGCTGCGGCGAGGTCTGCGTCTTCGAGGTCTTCGGCGACACCCTCACCTCGACGTCCGCCGGCGTCGGGACCGGGATCCACCGGTTCCGCGACCCCGCCCTGCGCGAGGACTTCGGGGTCACGCCGGTCGACCTCGACCTGCGGGAGTGGCACGACTACGCCGTCGCCATGGGTCCCGGCGGCTGCACCTGGACCGTCGACGACCGGGTCGTGCGCACCTCCGAGCAGTGCCCGGCGTACCCCCTCCAGCTCTTCGTCGGGGTCTTCGACTTCCCCGACCGCGACGACGGCACGCTCGGCGACCATGTGCCGACGTTCGAGGTGGACCGGATCGAGCACGTCGCGGATCTCTCCGACGCGCCCTAGCGTGGGCCCATGGCCGACCACGCGACGCCCAACCTGCCATCGCGCGACCTCGACGCGACCACGCGGTTCTACGCAGACCTCGGCTTCGAGGCGACCTACCGCGACCCGGGCTGGCTGATCCTCGAGCGCGGCACACTGAAGCTCGAGTTCTTCCCCGACCCCGGCATGGACCCGGCGTCGACGGCGGCGAGCTGCTGCCTGCGGGTCGACGACGTCGACACGCTGTACGCCGCCTGCGTCGGGGCCGGCCTCCCCGAGACGCACCTGGGCTGGCCACGCCTGCACCCGCCGCAGGTCGAGCAGTCCGGGCTGCGGATCGGGGCGCTCGTCGACGGCGACGGCAACCTGCTGCGGCTCGTGCAGAACCCCTAGTCCGCGACCGGCTCCACCACGACCTCGTCGCCGACCCGGATCGTCCCGGAGCTCAGCAGCCGGAAGACGGTCCCACCCCGCGGGGACTTCAGTGCCTGCATCGCGCCGGGACCGAGCCAGTCGTCGAGCAGCCGGCAGGGCGCGGCGATGCGGACCACCTCGAGCTCGACGTCGCCGATCCGCAGCCGCTCGCCCGGGCGGGTTGGGATCGGGCCGTGGGTCAGCGTGACGTTGCGCCGGGTGAGCGCGGGGTCGACCTGCCGGCCGAGGACCTCCCCCGCCACGACGAGGTCGTCGAGCGTCTGCACGGTCACGTGGCGGTGCTTGGTGCCGTGGTAGCGGTCGCCCACCAGGCCGGTGCCGGCCTCCGCCTCGACGGAGTCGACCGACTTGGTGGGCAGCCGCCGGCCGGGGGCCACGTGGATGGCGTGGACGCGGGAAATCACGCTGCGACCGTACGCGTGGCCCGGGCATGATCGCCGACATCCTGCGCGAGGGCATCGACGGCGCGGCCGGCCTCAAGGCCGGCGTGTCCAACCTCCCCGACGACGTGGACTGGCCGTCGTACGTCACCAGGCTGCGGCAGGTCGCCGAGCAGTTCCCGCCGGGCCGGGCGGACGGTCATGCGACAGAATCGTCACATTCCTGAGGTTGAGCCGGTCGCCCGACGACTGGTTGCATCACAGGATGCATCCGGATGTGACGGTCCTGGCCACGCAGTGGGAATGGGTATCCACGGTCGAGGAGGGGATCAACTCGGCCTTCGACCCCGTCGCCAGCTTCGTGACCTCGATCATCTTCTACGCGCCGACGATCGGCGGGGTGACCTTCCCGCTGATCGTGCTGTGGCTCGTGGTGGCCGCGATCGTGTTCACCGTCTACTTCCGGGGCATCCAGTTCCGCTCCGCCCGCACCAGCACCGACCTCGTGCGCGGGAAGTTCTCGCGGGCGAGCGACCCGGGCGAGGTGACCCACTTCCAGGCCCTCTCCTCGGCCGTGTCCGGCACCGTCGGGCTGGGCAACATCGCCGGCGTGGGTGCCGCGGTCACCATCGGCGGTCCGGGTGCGACGTTCTGGATGATCGTCGCCGGCCTCTTCGGCATGTGCACCAAGTTCGTCGAGTGCACGCTCGGGGTGAAGTACCGCGAGGTGCATGAGGACGGCACGGTGACCGGCGGACCGTTCCGCTACCTGCCGATCGCGTTCGAGCGGTTCGGCGCGGCCACCTCACGCACCCTCACGATCGTGTTCGCGGTCGCGCTGTTCCTCTTCGGTGCGGTCGGCGGCAACATGTTCCAGGCCAACCAGACCTTCGCACAGGCCCGTGAGGTCACCGGCGGCGACGACGGCTACCTGGGCTCGTCGGGCTCGGCGCTGATCTTCGGGCTGGTCCTGGCGTTCCTCGTCGGTGCCGTCATCATCGGTGGCATCACCTCGATCGCGCAGGTCACCTCCCGGCTCGTGCCGGCGATGGGGATCCTCTACCTCGTCACCTGCCTGCTCGTGATCCTCGGCAACGTCGCCAACGTCCCGGACGCGATCGGCACGATCGTCTCCGGAGCCTTCGACCCCGAGGGTGTCGCCGGCGGTGCCCTCGGCGTCCTGGTCATCGGCTTCCAGCGCGCGGCGTTCTCCAACGAGGCCGGCGTCGGCTCCGCACCGATCGCCCACTCGGCGGTCAAGACCAAGCACCCGGTCAGTGAGGGCTTCGTCGCGCTCCTCGAGCCCTTCATCGACACCGTCGTCATCTGCACGATGACCGCGCTGACCATCGTCATCGCCGACTCCGCCTACTACTCCGAGCAGCGCGAGGTCGTGGCGGGTGGAGGGCCCACGCCGGACGGCGTCGTGGTGACCTCGCGCGCCTTCGAGACCTTCCTGCCGCAGTTCCCCGTGATCCTGGCGATCGCGGTGGCGCTCTTCGCGTTCTCGACGCTGATCACGTGGTCCTACTACACGATGAAGGCCTGGACCGAGCTCTTCGGCCGCTCCCGGCGCAGCGAGGCGGTCTTCAAGATCGTCTTCTGCACCTTCACCGTCATCGGCAGCGTCATCACCTTCACCTCGGTCCTGGACTTCGCCGACTCGATGCTGTTCGTCTGCGCGATCGTCAACCTGCTGGCGTGCTACCTGCTCCTGCCCAAGGTCCGCGAGGAGCTGCGGTCGTTCCGGGAGGGTCGCCGGACGGGCGCGATCAAGGAGGTCCCGGTGGATGAGCGGGCCACGACCTGACGTCGGATCAGGCGGGGTCGCGCCCCTGGCGGTCGCCGCTGCCCGACACGGGCCGGTGCAGGCGGCCGACCGCCATCGGCGCCGACAGCTGGGCGAAGGTCGTGACCGCGAGGGCGGTCACCAGTGCGATGCCGGCCAGGACGACGCCCGCGTCGAGGAAGCCCGACCAGCCACCGCCGGGACGTACGCCGGCAGCCAGCAGGCCGGCGAGGGCGATGACCACCCCGGTGGTGGCGAAGATGCGGTGCGGGCGGCCGGGGGCGACGTCGACCATGCCGCCGCGCAGCACGCTCCACCCGACGAGGACCGCGGTCCCCCAGGCGAGGCACACGAGCACGGCCCCCACGATGTCGGCTGGCCGGTGCCAGCTCGCGACGAGCGTCGCCGTGGCGGTCACCGTGATGGCGGCGGACCCGACGAGCGAGACCGTGGTGCGTGCCTGCCCCGGCACCACCAGGAGCGCCGCGAGGACGAGCGACACCACGACGGTCGCATGGCCGCTGGGAAAGCTCGCGACGGTGAGGTTCCCGAAGTCCGGCCGCTCGGACCAGGCCTTGGCCGCCTGGGTGGTGAGGTTGGCGCCGACCACCAGGATCCCGGCCGCGGCCGCGGCTGCGTAGCGGTGCCGCAGCACGGCGGTGCCGACGAGGAGCACCACGGCCAGGGCCACCGATCCCAGCGAGACGTTGCCGAGCACGCCCACGAGCTGGCGGGTGGCGGCACGGTCACCCACCACGATGTCCATCCCCGCCTGGTCGAGGGCCTGGCCCAGGCGTGTCTGCTGGCTGCGGTCGCCGAGCCAGACCAGCGCGACCGCGCTCAGCAGGCAGACGCCCGCGCAGGCCGCGGTGCTCCTCCACCGCTGCCACTGCTCGCGGGCGGGGCGCACCACCGAGGTGATGCGCTCGACTGCCATGCCGACATCGTGGCACGCCG
>CAZDAO010000372.1:0-4286 GCA_964503015.1 uncultured Nocardioides sp.
AGGCGTCGCCGGCGGCCTCGATGCGGTCCCGTGCGCTGCCGATGCGGGCGCGGGCCGCCTCGGGCTCGATGTCGAGCAGCACGACGACGTCGGGCCACAGGTCCTCGACGGCCCACTCGGAGATCCGCCGGACGTCCTCGGCCCCCAGGCCGCGTCCATGGCCCTGGTAGGCCACCGACGATCCGATGTAGCGATCGCACACCACGTCGCGTCCGGCCGCCAGGGTCGGCTCGACCAGCTCCACGACGTCCCCGACGAGCGCCGCGGCGCGCACTTCACGTGTGCCGTCGCGTGGGTGATGCCCGACGGCCGCGAGCGCGTCGTGGAGGGTCGGATGGAGGGACGCATCATCCGCGAGGTGCGGGGGAGCGGCGGGTTCGGCTACGACGTGGTCTTCGTGGCTGTCGAGCACGACGCCGAGGGGCTGACGTCGGCGGAGCTGGACCCGGCCGAGAAGGACCGCATCTCCCACCGCGGGCGCGCCCTGCGCGAGCTGGCGCCCTACGTCGCCGCCGACCTCAGCTGACCGCGGCCACGTCGCGGGGACCCACGCGCTTGCTGACCCACATGCCCCACAGGGCCGCGAAGAGGAACATCACGAGCGAGTAGACCGCGGCCGGCACCGAGATCTCGACCTCGTCGAGCACCTCGACCGCCACGAAGATGGCGAGGGTCGCGTTGTGCACGCCGACCTCCATCGAGGAGGCGATGGCCTGCGGGCCGGTCACGCCGAACGCCTTCGGCACGACGTACCCCACGACCAGGCTGATCGCGCAGAACAGCGCGGTGATCACGCCGACGTCGGCGAGGTAGTCGCCGACGTTCTCGCGCTGGTCGAGCAGGATCCCGAGGACCAGGACCGCGAGGATCACCGCCGACCCGATCCGGACCGGCCGGTCCATGCGTCGCGCGAAACCTGGGGCGCGGTGGTTGACGACCATGCCAATGCCGACGGGCAGCAGGATCAGGCCGAACACCTTGACGATCTCGACGAGCGGCATGGTGACGTCGTCCTGCCGGTCGAACCACGCGATGGCGAACCCGGTGATCAGCGGCAGCGTGACGACGGCGATCACGGTGTTGATCGCGGTCAGGGTGATGTTGAGGGCGACGTCGCCGCGGAAGAGGTGGCTGAAGAGGTTGGCGGTGGTGCCGCCCGGCGAGGCCGCCAGCAGCAGCATGCCGATGCCGAGCAGCGCGGGGAGGTCGAAGAGGAGCACCAGCCCGAAGCAGATCGCCGGCAGCAGCACGATTTGGCAGGCCAGGGCGACGGCCACGGCCTTGGGCGCACGGGTCACCCTCCGGAAGTCGGCCGGGGTGAGGTCCAGGCCGAGCCCGAACATGATGATCGCGAGGGCGACGGGCAGTCCGACGGTGGTCAGCGCGGAGTCCATGCGCGGACCCTAGTGGTGACGGGCGTCACACGGGAGGGACTCGCGCGAAGCCGTTCGCTTCCCACAGGTGCGCTCGGAGAGATTCGAACTCTCACTGGCCGCGACCTAAACGCGGTGCCTCTGCCGTTGGGCTACGAGCGCGAGAGGCCCATCCTCACACGTGTCCGGAAAGTCGCCCCCGCTGGCGACTCGCCGGGGCGAGAAGTCGGACACGTGTGGCGGTCATGGCCCCTGCGCCCGTCGATCGAGGGCCACGACCGCCGCACGTGCGGCGTACGACGTCAGTCGAGGCCGAGGTCGCGGCGCAGCTTGGCGACGTGACCGGTGGCCTTGACGTTGTACTGGGCGAGCTCGACGTTGCCGGCCTCGTCGATGACGAAGGTCGAGCGGATCACGCCCTCGACCTCCTTGCCGTAGAGCTTCTTGGTGCCGAAGGCACCGTAGGCCCGGTGGACCGTCAGGTCCTCGTCGGAGAGCAGGGTGAGGGTGAGGTTGTCGCGCTCGCGGAACTTCGCGAGCTTGGCCGGCTTGTCCTTGGACACCCCGAGGACCTCGTAGCCGGCCCCGCGGAGCGAGTCGAGGGACTCGGAGAAGTCGCACGCCTGCTTGGTGCAGCCGGGGGTCATCGCGGCAGGGTAGAAGTAGAGGATCACCTTGGAGCCCCGCAGGTCGGCCAGGCGCACCTGCTCGCCGGTGTCGCTGGTGAGGGTGAAGTCGGGCGCGGCGTCGCCGGTGGCGAGGCGGTCGGACATGGCTGCTCCTGTGCTCGAGATGGGCCGGTGTGGTTGTTGCAACGAGTTTGCAATAAGGTCGGAGGGTGCCGACGCGGTATCGGGGGATCCGTGTCGGCCACCAGACATCCAACCAGCCCGGCCGCACCGCCGGGCCAGCACCAGGAGCGACCACGTGCACGTGCCCGACGGCTTCCTCGACGCCCCGACCTCGGTCGTCACCGGCGTCGTGGCCGCGACAGCCGTCGCGGTCTCGCTCCGAGGCGCCCGACGCGAGCTCGACGACCGTACGGCGCCCATGGCCGGGCTGGTCGCGACCTTCGTGTTCGCCGCCCAGATGATCAACTTCCCCGTCGGCGCCGGCACCAGCGGACACCTGATGGGCGGGGCGCTGGCCGCCGTCCTGGTGGGGCCGTGGACCGCGGTGCTCTGCATCTCGGTCGTGCTCCTGGTCCAGGCCCTGCTGATGGCCGACGGCGGGATCACCGCACTCGGCACCAACATCACGCTGATCGGGATCGTCACCGTCGCCGTCGGATGGGCGGTCTTCGTCGCGCTGCGCAAGGTGCTGCCCGCACGCCTGTCCATGGTCGCTCCGGCCGCAGCGGTCGGAGCCCTGGTCAGCGTCCCGGTGGCGGCCCTCGTGTTCACCGGCCTGTTCGCCCTCGGCGGCCAGGCGCCGGTCGACCTCGGCGCCGTGGCCACCGCGATGCTCGGCTGGCACACCCTCATCGGTGTCGGGGAGGCCGTCGTGACCGGCCTGGTGGTCAGCAGCGTCGTCGCCTCCCGCCCCGACCTCGTCCGCGGTGCCCGCCCGCTCCTCGCCGCGCGCGAGCTGGAGACCAGGAAGGTCGTCGCAGGATGAGCACCCGCCGCTTCTTCGCCGTCGCGTTGGTCGTCAGCCTGCTGGTCGCGGGCGTGGCCAGCTACTACGCCTCCTCCCACCCCGACGGCCTCGAGTACGTCGCCGAGCAGACCGGCTTCCTCGACTCCGCCGAGGACTCCGCGACCGCCGACAGCCCGCTCGCCGACTACCAGACCTCCGGGATCGACGACGCCCGACTCAGCGGCGGTGTCGCCGGCGTGGTCGGTGTCCTGGTCATGCTCGTCCTCAGCACCGGCCTGTTCTGGGCCATCCGACGCCGCGAGCCGCGCGACGTGCCCGACCGCACGGACGCCTGATGGGAGCCGGGCACGGCCACCGGCTGCACTTCCACGGCCACAGCCCGATCCACCGCGCTCCCGCGCACCTCAAGATCCTGGCGCTGCTGGCCTTCATGCTCGTCGTCGTCGCGACCCCCCGGCAGGCCTACGCCGTGTTCGCCGTGGAGCTCGCGGTCCTGCTCGGCGTGATCGCGGCCTCCCGGGTGCCGCTGACCTACCTCCTCCCGCGGATGGTGGTGGAGCTGCCGTTCGCGGTGTTCGCGGTGCTCATGCCCTTCATCGCGCACGGCCCGCGCACCGAGGTTCTCGGGCTCAGCGTCTCCGAGCCGGGCCTGGTGGCCGGTGCCGCGCTGCTCGTCAAGGGCAGCATCGGCGTCCTGGCCTCGCTCACGCTCGCCGCGACGACCGAGCCCCAGGACGTCCTCCGCGGCCTCCAGCGCCTGCGGATGCCCGACCTGGTCGTGCAGATCATGGGTTTCATGATCCGCTACCTCGACGTGGTGACCGCCGAGCTGTCCCGCATGATGACCGCCCTGCGCTCGCGCGGCTGCGACCCGCGCTCACCGCGCCACTGGCCGGTGCTCGCACGGTCGCTCGGCGCTCTGTTCATCCGCTCCTACGAGCGGGGTGAGCGCGTCCACCTCGCCATGCTCTCCCGTGGGTACGACGGCCGGCTGCCGGAGGTCGAGCGCACGTGAGCACGCCCGTGCTCGAGGTGCGCGACCTGGCGTTCGCCTATCCCGACGGCCACCAGGCGCTCTTCGGCGTCGACCTCCACGTCCACCGGGGCGAGCGCGTGGCGCTCCTCGGCCCCAACGGCGCCGGCAAGACCACGCTCGTCCTCCACCTCAACGGCATCCTCACCGCCGGCCGCGGCACGGTCGAGGTCAGCGGGCTCCCGGTGGCCAAGCAGCACCTGCGCGAGATCCGGCGCCGGGTGGGGATCGTCTTCCAGGACCCCGACGACCAGCTGTTCATGCCCACCGTCCGCGACGAC
>CAZDAO010000373.1:0-4274 GCA_964503015.1 uncultured Nocardioides sp.
CGGACTCGGTGATCGGCTTCCTCAACGGCGAGCTCGGCGACCCGCCCGGCGGGTGGCCCGAGCCGTTCCGCACCAAGGCGCTGGCCGGTCGCACGTGGAAGCAGCCGACCGAGACCCTCACGCCCGAGCAGGAGGCGGGTCTCGAGGCGGACCGCCGCGGGACGCTCAACGAGCTGCTCTTCCCCGGTCCGACGGCCGCGTTCCGCGAGAGCCGCGAGAGGTTCGGCGACCTGTCGGTGCTCTCGACCGTCGACTACCTCTACGGCCTGCGCCGGGGCGAGGAGCACCGCGTCCAGGTGCGCGAGGGCCGCGAGATGATCGTCGGCCTCGAGGCGATCAGCGAGCCCGACGAGCGTGGCTTCCGCAACGTGCTGGCGACCATCGACGGCCAGCTGCGCCCGGTCCAGGTGCGCGACCGCACCGTCTCCGCGGACGTCGCGTCCGCGGAGAAGGCCGACCCGACGGTGCCCGGCCACGTCGCGGCGCCCTACGACGGCGCGGTGACCGTCGCGGTGGCGGAGGGCGACTCCGTCGAGGCGGGCCAGACCGTCGCCACCATCGAGGCGATGAAGATGGAGGCGTCGATCACCGCCCCGGTCTCGGGCACGGTGACCCGCCTGGCCATCCCTGCCACGAAGGCGGCCGAGGGCGGCGACCTGGTGCTGGTGATCGGCTAGGAGCCGGGCTGCCCCTGGTTGAGCACCACCGCGTCGGGGTCGGGCTCGGCGTACTCGGTGACCTCGGGCTCCTCCCCGGTGATCGCGCGGAAGGTCTCGGCGGCCACGGCGCGCATGCCGTTGATCTTGGGGTGGAACGGAGCGGCGATGCCGGCCCGGAAGCGGGGACCGTTGACCCAGGCGCGGCCCTTGGCGCAGACGTCGTGCCCCTCGGAGACGGCCTCCATGTCGACGTAGGTCGCACCGGCCGCCCGCGCGCCGCGCTCGAGCGAGCGGTTGAGCAGCCCGGCGACCCGGGTGACCGGCCCGAGGACCTCCTCGGAGGCACCGACCGCGGCGCAGGTGCCCTCGGTCGGGAGGATGTCGGGGTAGCCCACGACGTAGACGTCGGCGTCGGGGGCGCGTCGGCCGATCCGCCGCACGGCCTGCTCGACCCGACCGGCGACCTTCGCGGCGCTGGCCTCGAGCTCGGCGACCGGGCAGGTCGACCGCCGGCCGTCCTGGCAGCGGATCAGCGAGTCGTAGATGCCGAAGTCGTTGCCGCCGATGCCGAGGGTCACCAGGTCGGTGTCGGTCGAGACGGCGTCGAGCTGGGGCCGCGTGGTGTTGCCGTCGAACATCAGCATCCGGTCGTAGAGGTCAGCCGTGGTCGCGGCCGAGCAGGACACGTCGGTGTAGCTGGCGACGTCGAGCCAGTCGGCCAGGAAGGCGGGGTAGTTGTCGCGCGACCGGGCGCAGCCCGTGGGGTCGGAGCGCATCGTGCCGATGAACGGACCGGCCGAGAACGAGTCACCGAGCGCGACGTAGTCGATGTCGGAGGTCACCTCGGTCTCGACGACGGGGTCAGGCAGGTCCAGGTCGCCGTCCGCGGCCTGGCCGCCCTCACATCCCGTCGCGGCGAGGGCCAGCCCCGCCAGCAGCACCGCCCACCTCACTGCCGCGCCGGTCCCGTCTGGCGCGGGGCGACGGCGAAGGTGAACCAGTTCGATGGGAGCCCGAGGGTGGACCGGACGGTGTCGCCGTCGACGTTCACGGTGCCCGCGTCGCCGACGAAGGCCATGTCCGTGACCCGGCCACCCCAGTCGCCGTTGCCGTCGCGCGAGATGACCTCGATGCGGACCAGGTCGCCGATGGCCGGCCAGTGCCGCTCCACGTCGGTGTCGCCGACGGTCTCGGTCCAGGTGGAGTACGTCGGGTTGGCGACGCCGTCGTAGGGGTCGGCCTGCGCGACGAGGTAGGGCATCGAGCCGGCGGCGGAGAAGCCGCCGTTGCTCGCCGAGAACTGCGTGAAGGCCGGGCGACCGTCGTGGTGGAGGCCCTGCTTCGCCGTCGCCGCGATGGCTGCGTCCGCGGCCGGGTGCTCGACGTCGGCGCCCCCGTAGACCTGGCACTGCGTGGTGTCGCAGAGGTCGTAGTGGGGCGCGGCGGGGTGCGAGCGCTCGAACGCGGCATAGGTGCGGGCGGCGACCGACTGGGCGCTCACCGCGGCCGGCTCCCACAGCGGCGGCAGCTCCTGGGGGACCACGCCGCGCAGGTAGGCCTCCATGCCGAGGCGGTTGACCGTCTCGCGCCTGGCACCGGGGCGCGGCGCGACGGACTGCAGCCTGCCGCGGTAGTCGGCACGGCGACCGCCGGGCAGGACCAGGGTCAGCCGGCCGGTGGTCGAGGAGAACTCGGCCTCGCCGGGGACCTTCCGCCAGGTCCGCCAGCGCCCGCCCCTCGTGGACTGCACCAGCGTGTCGCTGCCCTGGGCCACCAGGCGCCACTTGCGCGCGCCGGTCGCGGGGAGCCGCCACGTGCGCTTCCGCGCCAGGCTGGTGACCTTGGTGCCCCGCTCGGCCACGACCTGCACGTCACGGCCGGTGTCCGCGGTGATCAGCACGCGGATCCTGCCGGTGACGGGACCCCAGGTCGTGCCGGGGTAGTAGAACTCGTCGATCTGCTGCCAGGTCAGCCCCTGCAGCGCGGCACCCTGGGCGCCGTACTGGGAGAGCCCGTGGCCGTGGCCGAAGCCGTGGCCGGTGAGCGTGATCGCGACCGGCCCCGAGGCCGGGTAGGTCTCGACCTTCCTGCGCGGCTCGGCCCCGCCCGCGGGCAGGACCGGCAGCAGCAGCGCGCCCAGCACGAGCGCGAGCAGGATGCGGGAACGGGCCATGGCGGTGAGTACTCCCCCGGGAGGATCGACGAGCAGAACCACCGAGCGTACAGGCGGTCCGTGACGCCCGTGGCCGCTCTGCGGATCCGCTGAGGCTGTCGGACCCACCTGTGACACTGGGGGGTGCCCGAGGGAGACAGCGTCTGGAAGCTCGCGCGGCGGCTCGACCGCCAGCTGACGGACCACCTCGTCACGCGCTCCGACTTCCGCACGCCACGCCTGGCCACCCGCGACCTCTCGGGTCGCACGGTCCTGGGGCACGACACCCACGGCAAGCACCTGCTCACCCGCATCTCCGGCCTCGGCGGCTCGCCCCCGGCCACGCTCCACAGCCACCTGCGCATGGACGGGTCCTGGTCGACCCTCGCGCCCGGCAAGCGCCTGCCCGTCAAGGTCCAGCCGCACGTCCGGCTGGTGCTCACGCTCGACGACGGCCGCACCGTCCACGGCATCCGCCTGCACGACCTCGACCTGGTGCCGACCGACCGCGAGGCGGACCTCGTCGGCCACCTCGGCCCCGACCCGCTGCGTGACGACTGGCAACCCGACGAGGCGGTGCGCCGGCTCCGCGCCGACCCGGCGGCCCCGCTCGTGACCGCGCTGCTCGACCAGCGCTCGCTGGCCGGCCTCGGCAACCTGTGGGCCAACGAGCTCGCCTTCCTCACCGGCGTCAGCCCGTGGACCCCGATCGGCGACGTCGACGTCGAACGGCTGGTCCGGCGCGCGGCGACGATGCTGCGCCACTCCGCGACGGTCGACGGTGCCTACCAGGTCACCACCGGCTCCCCCGTCAAGGGCGACGACCGCTGGGTCACCGGCCGGCAGCGCCAGGGCTGCCGCCGGTGCCGTGGTCCGGTGAGCGTGCAGGCCGAGGTGCCCGGCGACGCCGCCAACCGACGCACGTGGTGGTGCCCGTCGTGCCAACCCGGCCCCGGCCCGGAGGCGCGGACCGGCGCCGGACCCGGCTTCAGACCCGGTGCAGGCGGCGGGCGGCCTCGGCGACCGAGCCGCTCATCGACGGGTAGACGGTGAACGCGTGCGCCAGCTGGTCGGCGGTGAGCGACTCCGCGACCGCGAGCGAGACCGGGTGGATCAGCTCGGAGGCGCGCGGCGCCACCACGACCCCGCCCACCACGATGCCGGTGCCCGGGCGGCAGAAGAGCTTCACGAAGCCGTCGCGCACGCCCTGCATCTTGGCGCGGGCGTTGCCGGCCAGCGGGAGCATGACCACCTCGGCGGCGATCTCGCCGGCGTCGACGGCCTGCTGGGACCAGCCCACCGTGGCGATCTCCGGTGAGGTGAAGACGTTGGAGGAGACCTTCTTGAGGTCGAGCGGGGCGACCGCGTCGCCCAGGAAGTGCCACATCGCGATGCGGCCCTGCATCGCCGCGACCGAGGCGAGCATCAGCACGCCGGTGCAGTCGCCGGCGGCGTAGATGCCG
>CAZDAO010000374.1:0-4273 GCA_964503015.1 uncultured Nocardioides sp.
GTCACCATGGCCGAGCGCCTCGTGGACGACCCGGACTCCGAGGAGCGCACGCTCGCACAGGCCCGCACGCAGCTTCGGATGCTGCTCGTGGGCGCGGTCAACTGGCGCTCGCGCGAGCCCGCGGCGGGGGCCTGAGGGCGTGGGGCTCGTCGACGAGCTGGGCTACTCCCACGCCACCGCGAACCCGCTGCACCGCGCGGTCCGCTGGGGCGCCGGGACCCGGGTCGGCGGGTGGGTGTTCTCGCGCGTCCTGCGCCACCTCGACGACGTCGTGGGCCGGGTGAGCAAGGGTCGCCGGAGCGCGCCGGGCCTGCTCGCCGGGCTAGCCGTCCTCGACGTGACGACGACGGGCCGCAAGTCCGGCAGGCGACGCACCAGCCACCTCATCGCGACGCCGTACGACGGCACGCTCGCGTTGCTCGGCACCAACTTCGGGCAGCCCGCCACCCCGGCGTGGGCGCTCAACCTGGAGGCCGACCCGCGGGCCGTGGTGACCTACCGCAACGTCTCGCGCGAGGTCACCGCACGGCCCGCCACGCCCACGGAGGTCGAGCAGATCTTCGAGCTCGCCGGCCGGTTCTACCCGGGCTACCTCAGCTATCGGCGCCGCGTCGCCGCGACCCGGCGGATCCGGGCGTTCGTGCTCGAGGAGCGGTGACGCGGCTCCGTCAGGTGCCCGGCCGCGGCACCACCGGGCGCACGGTCACGTCGGGGATGGTCGCATCGGCCGGCAGGTCGACGACGTGGACGATGGTGTCGGCGACCGTCTCGGCGCTGATCCAGCGCGAGGCGTCGTAGGTCCGGCCCTCCTGCTCGTGCACCTTCTCCTGCATCGGGGTCGCGGTGCGGCTCGGGTAGACCGTGCTCACGCGCACTCCGTGCTCGACCTCCTCGGCCCGCAGCGAGTCCGCGAACGCGCGCAGCCCGAACTTCGAGGCGGCGTACGCCGACCACTCGGCGCTCGCGCTGAGCCCCGCCGAGGAGTTCACGAACACGATCGTGCCGCGGCTGGCGCGCAGGTGCGGCAGCAGCTCCCGGGTCAGCACGGCCGGGGCCGTGAGGTTGACCGCGAGCTGCTCCTCCCAGGCGGCCAGGCGCAGCCGATCCACCCGGCCGAGGTCGACGACACCCGCGACGTGGAGCAGGGTGTCGACCGGGGTGTCGACCTGGCGCCCCAGGCCGTTGAGGGTGCCGGGCTCGGCGAGGTCCGCGACGAGGACCTGGGCGCGCGGGAAGGTCGACGTCAGCTCGGCGGCCCGAGCGGTGGTGCGCGCCAGCAGCACGAGGTCGTCGCCGCGGTCGGCGAGGCGGTGTGCGAGGGCGAGCCCGATCCCGGAGCCCGCTCCGGTGAGGACGTGCCTCATCGGTGCGCTCACCGCGTGAAGACGATCTTGCCGAAGACGTCGCCGCCGGCCATCGCGGCGAAGCCGTCGCGCGCCTGCTCCATCGGGAGGGTGTGGTCGATCAGCGGCTTGGTGCCGGTGGCGTGCAGGAACTTCACGAGCTGGTCGAGCTCCTGCCGGGTGCCCATCGTGGACCCGATGATCGAGAGCTGGAGGAAGAACACCCGGGTGAGCCCGGCGTCGTCGACGTCGGGGCCCGAGGTGGTGCCGCTGATCACGATGCGGCCGCCCGGGCGCAGCGAGCGGATCGAGTGGCTCCAGGTGGCCTTGCCGACCGTCTCCATGACGGCGTCGACCTTCACCGGCAGGCGGGCGCCGGACTCGAAGACCTCGTGGGCCCCCAGCTCGAGCGCGCGGGTGCGCTTGGCCTCGTCGCGGCTCGTCGCCAGCACCGTGAGGCCCGCCGCACGACCGAGGGTGATGAGCGCGGTGGCGACCCCGCCGCCGGCGCCCTGCACCAGCACGGTCTCGCCGGGCCGGCAGGCTCCCTGGACGAACAGCATCCGGTAGGCGGTGAGCCAGGCCGTGGGGAGGCACGCGGCCTCCTCGAAGGACAGGGAGGCCGGCTTGGGCACCAGGTTGCGGCGCGGCACGACCACCTGGTCGGCGAACGTGCCCTGGTGGCGCTCGGAGAGCAGCGACCGTCCGGGGTCGTCGGCCTCGGCCCCGGTCCACGCCGGGTCGCCGATGACCCCGTGGACGACGACCTCGTTGCCGTCCTCGTCCAGGCCGGCGGCGTCGCAGCCCAGGATCATCGGCAGCGCCTCCTCGCGCAGCCCCACGCCGCGCAGGGACCAGAGGTCGTGATGGTTGAGGCTGGCTGCCTTCACGGTCACCGTGGCCCACCCGTCGGGTGCCTGCGGTGCGGGGCGCTCCCCCACCACCAGCCCGCCCAGCGGGTCGTCGGAGGAGAAGGACTCGGCGTAGACGGCGAACATTCCTCGACCCTAGCGAGAGGCGGTCCTTAACCGGTTGCGGGTCCTCACCGCGGGACGAAAGGCTTGCCGGGTGAGCATCGACGTACGACCCTCGACGGACGCGACCAGGTTCCTCGCCACCGACCAGCTCGTGTGGTTCGGGGAGGTCACCGAGGGTGACGCCGAGCACCTGCGACTCGGGCTGCCGGAGGACCAGCGGTTCGTCGTCGACCTCAACGACGGACCGGTCGACGAGCACAGCGGCATCTACGGCGTCCGGCCGATGGAGCTCGCGCTGCCCGGCGGCGCCCTCGTGCCCGTCGCGGGCCTCACCTGGGTCGGGGTGCACCCCGACGCGCGGCGCCGCGGCGTGCTCTCGGCGATGATGACCGACCACCTCGCCCGCAGCCACGACGCAGGCACCGCGGTGTCGGCCCTGCACGCCAGCGAGGCCTCGATCTACGGTCGGTTCGGCTACGGCCTGGCGGTGCTCACGCACCAGCTCGACCTCGGGCGCGGCACGACGTTCACCGCCCCGCACCTCGAGGACGGGGTCGCCGGCCTCACGACCCGGCTCGCGACGATGTCCGACCCGGGTGTCGCGGAGCGGATGCGCGCGTGCCAGCGGGCGCTGGCGACCGACTTCCCGGGCACGATCGTGGGGTCGGCCGACTTCTTCTCGCTGCTGGCGCGCGAGACCGCCGAGGAGCTGCGCGACAAGGAGCCGAGGCGCGTCCTCTTCGCGCGTCGCGACGGCGAGGACGTCGGCTTCGTCGGGCTCCGCCGCGCGCACAAGTGGGACAAGGCGCGGCCGTCCGGCACGGTCACCGTGGGCACGTTCTGCGGCGGACCCTCCGCGCGCCTCGCCCTCGCCCGCCGCGTCGTCGACCTCGACCTGATGGGCACCACCAAGCTGGAGAACGTCGGCGCCGACGACCCGCTCCTCGACTGGGTGGGCGGCCCGCGCGGCACCAGCGACCTCAACACCTGGGACAGCACGTGGATCCGCCTCGTCGACCTCGAGGCGGCGTGGGCGCTGCGCGGCTACGAGGACGACTGCGACGTCGTCGTCGAGCTCGAGGACCGCCATGCGCCCTGGAACGCCGGACGGTGGCGGCTCACCGCATCGGCCGGCTCGGGCTCCGCGTCCCGCACGGACGCCGCGGCCGACCTCACGCTCGACGCCGGCGTGCTGGGCGCGGGCTACCTCGGACGCTCCGTCGCCGGCCTCCTGCGCGCCGGGCTGGTCGCCGAGCACCGCCCGGGGGCCTGGGCCGAGCTCGCCCGCGCCCTGCGCACGCTCCTGGCCCCCGAGCCGTCGATCGGCTTCTAGCCGGACCCGGGCGCCAGGCGGGGGTAGCCAGGGCCGCAACCGCCGCACGTGCGGCGGATCTTGCCCTCGCGACGGCCGTGCAGGGGCGAGAACCGCCGCACGTGCGGCGGTCAGCGGCGGGCGACCCCGTCGCGGCGGGCTGCGTCGGAGACCGCCGTCCGCACCGCGCCGGGGACGCGCGGGTCGAACGGCGAGGGGATCACGAGGTCCTCGCGGAGGTCGTCGCCGACGAGCTCGGCGAGCGCGGTGGCGGCAGCGACCTTCATGCCCTCGGTGATCGCGGTGGCGTGCACGTCGAAGGCGCCGCGGAAGATGCCGGGGAAGGCCAGCACGTTGTTGATCTGGTTGGGGAAGTCGGAGCGACCGGTGGCGACCACGCGGGCGTACTTGTGGGCGAGGTCGGGGTGCACCTCGGGCGTCGGGTTCGCGAGGCCGAAGATGATCGCGTCGGGCGCCATCGAGGCGACGATCTCCTCGGGCACCTGCCCGCCGGAGACGCCGATGTAGACGTCGGCGCCGGCCATCACGTCGGCCAGGGTTCCGCGGCGGCCGTGCTTGTCGGCGGTGTCGCGAGCGAGGGCGGCCTTGACCTGGGTCAGGTCGGAGCGCTCGGAGTTGAG
>CAZDAO010000375.1:0-4269 GCA_964503015.1 uncultured Nocardioides sp.
GCCGAGGGTGAGCGGCTCGAGGAGGTGGGGGTAGCGGGGGTGCGTCATCTCGGTGTCTTCCTCAGTCTCTTCCGTGGGCGTCGAGGTACTCGGTGAGCCAGTCGATCCAGAAGCGCTCGAGCCGGATGCCGCCGCGCAGCACCAGCCAGCGGTCGCGCACCCCGGGCTCGAGGTCCTCGGGGTGGGGGAACTGCTCCTGCTCCATCTGCTCGTAGGCCGCCAGCCGCAGGGCGTGGTCGGCCCGGACGTCGGCGACGTGGCGCAGCAGCGTCGCGCGGTCGCCGTACGACGCCCCGCGGAGCTTGACGGCCAGCTCGGTGGGCATCGGCGTGGCCAACCAGTCGGCCAGGACCCGGCGCCCGGCCTCGGACGGCGTGTGCACGCGCTTGTCGGGGCGGCCGTCCTGCTCGACCACCTCGACGGTGACCCAGCCGTCGGCCTCCATCCGGGCCAGCACGCGGTAGATCTGCTGGTGGGTGGCCTGCCAGAAGAAGCCGAGCGAGCGCTCGAAGCGCTTGGTCAGCTCGAGCCCGCTCGCCGGGCGCTCGCTGAGCGCGACGAGGAGGGCGTGCTCGAGGGCCATGGCACGATGGTGCCTGACCTATGCAACGAGTTGCAAGGTGGCCTGGGTCACCGTTCGCGCTCCGCGGCGCCCCGCTCGTCCTCCTCGGCGATCTCCTGTGCCTCGGCGTAGAGGCGCGCCTTCTCCTCGGCGGACAGGGACGCCAGGTGCTCCTCGTAGGCGGCGACCCCGCCCCGGACGAGCCGCATGAAGTCGGCGTCAGCCTCCAGGTCGGCGAGGTCGCGCTGCCCGGCGAGGACCTCGCGGATGTGGCGGGCCGTGGCGGTGCCCCGGTGCAGCTCGGCGAGCTCGGTGAGGTTGCGCCTCAGCAGGGCGGCCGACGCAGCCGTGCCGGTGTGCGCCACGAGCGGGTCGTCGGTCGTCATCGGCTCACTCGAAGCCGGGAGGGACGTGCGTCAGCCGCTCCTCGGTGGTGAGGCCGTCACGAGGGGTGGACTCGTCCGCCCACGGTGCGCCCTCGGCGAGCCACTCGACCCGATAGCGACGGGCTCCTTCGGGCGAGGCGTCCTCGTAGCCGGCCTCGACCTCGCAGCACGGGCAGATGTCGAAGTCCGGGCTCTCGCCGTCGTCGCCCCACGGCGGCGTCGGCCAGCGGTAGCCGCACACGCGGCAGTTGTCGGCGCTACCCATGGAGCAGACGGTCCCCGAGGTCCGTGTCACCTCCTCGGTGCTCTTCACGCGGGTGGCGTGGCCGGCGGGAGATGTGGCACCAGCGGCTCCAGTGCAGACAGCACGGCGGGCCGCACCTCGTCGCCGAAGACCGTGAAGGAGATGAACTCCAGGTCGCCTTCGACGTTGCGCATCACCCTGGCGACCTCGGTCCCGTCGTCGGTGTTCTCGAGGAGTGCCATGACGGACTGGAGCTTCGCCTGGAGGCCGTGGAGGTCCGCGCGGCCCTCCACGTAGTCGCGCACGGTTGTTGCCGTCTCCTGCAGCAGGGTGCGGTTGCTCATGTCAGTTGGTCCTCGTGATCACGGTGATGACGATGTCGTCCTCGGTCACGATACGCACGCCGCCGCTCTCGTAGATCTCGCGGATCGCACCCTGCGGTGTGGTGACCGTGCGCGGCGGGACGGTGTCCAGGAGGTGGTCGATGAAGCGCGGCGAGATGCTCCGGCCGGCGCCGGTCGCGCCGGCGGGAGCGCCCAGGCCGCTGGGTTGCAGCCGGTCGACAGCATGGCGGGCGTAGAGCCGATCGCCGACCAGGGCGTACTCGCGCCCGGCGTGCTGGACCTTGGGGTACTGCCCCCACGAGGTCCACAGGGACCGGGGGCCCGAGCCGGCGGCGCGGGCGCCGCGTCGTACGGCGCGTGCGGTCTGGTACTTGCGGAGTGCGTGGCGGATGCGCTGCACCTTGGGCAGCGTCCGAGCCAGGACCGCAACCGCGCGGACGGCCTTGAGGGCGGTGAGGGCCGCGATGATCCGACGGGCGCACGAGATCGCGCGCGCGGTCGCGACACCGCCGCCCACGACAGCGGCGCCGCCGAAGGTGACGAAGCTCGCGATACCGCTGATGACGGCGGTGGCCCCGATCTCGATGGCGAGGTCGCGAACCAGGTCCCTGATGGTCTCGCGCGTTGCCTCGACCTGCTCGGCGTACTCGTCGCAGGCGCTCGCGAGCTCGCGGCACTGGGCGGCCAGCTCCGTCGACTGCGTGCGGAGCTCGCTCAGCGCGGTTGTCGCGAACGTGACCTCGGGGGACCTCTGCCGACCCAGCTGTGAGGACGCGACCGAGGCGTAGGAGGGGGCGCGGTCGATGGTGCCCGCCGCTGCACGCCAGGCCGAGGCGGCCTCACGCAGCTTGCCGGTGTCGGCGCTCGGCCATGCCCAGCCCTGCAAGTGGTCGACGATGAGGTTCCAGAACTCCGGCATGTCGGCGTTGTCGCCGCCGAGGGCGCTCGGGGGCGCAACGATCGAGACGATCTGGGGCTGCGGCTCCCTGTCCCCGCCGTCCGGGCGGCTGCCGCGCTTGTAGACCGACCTCTGGTTGGCCTCGCGGTGGTTGGCGCCGCTGGTGCTGGTCAGGACGGACAGGTTGCCGTAGGCGATGGTCAGCTCGGCGAAGGCAGCGACGGTGTCGGCGGCGGCGGAGTCGTAGTTGCTGACGAAGTCCTCGGACGACGCGTCGTCGCCCGCCATCGCGGAGAGCCCGCCGAGCTTGCCGGTGAGCGACCTGTAGCCGCCGGCCAGGACGGCGTTGCCGCCTTCCAGCGCCTCTGCGGCAGAGTCGTAGCCACCGGTGTCGACCTCGAGCCTCATCCCAGCGACTCCCACATCGAACGGTTGGCGTCGGCGGCTTCGGAGTAGTTGCGGCTGGCCTGTGCCGCGGCGGCGCGGAGCTCGGCCAGCGCGCGCCGCATGGTCAGCAGGCCCTGCGCCCACTCGTCCTGTGCCTCTCGCTGCGCGACGGCTGCGAGCCCTACCCAGGACTCGTGGAGCTTGGCGATCTGCCGCTCGATGTCGTTGGTCAGGGTCTCCAGGGCAGACTCGGTCCGGGCGATGTCGGCGACGACGGCGTCGAGCTCGTCGGGGTCGATGGTGAAGGCGTCGGTCACGGTCTCAGCCCAGCCGATCGACGATGCGCGCGGCGACCTGGTTCATGGCTTCCTCCGACGCGTCGTCCTGCTGGATGAAGTCCTTGTGGGTGGCGTCGAGGAGCTCGCCCATGGCGACCAGCCCTTCGAGCACGTCCGTCGCGCCGGCCTTCCACTCGGCCCACGCCTCGACGAAGGAGTCGGCGGCGATGCCGGTCCATCCGCTGCCCAGGTAGCCCGAGACCCGGTCGTCGATCCGGTCGCGGTCACGATGGAGCCGCGAGGCTGCGTCCCGAACGTCACGGATCGCCTCGATGAACGCGGCGTGCGTGAGGTTGACCTGGTCCATGTGGTCCTGATGCCCCGACCCGCGCCACCGAAACTCCCACTCGCGGTCCTGCTCCCGATGACAGTGCTGCTGTCATGATCACCCGCATGACGTACGAGCTGGGGCAGGGGAGCGGGCCGCTGCGGGGCGTGCGGGTGGTGGAGATCGCCGGGATCGGGCCGGCGCCGCATGCGTGCATGGTCCTGGCCGACCTCGGCGCCGACGTGATCCGGGTCGACCGGCCGGGCGGCAACCCGCTGTCCGCGGGTGAGAAGGACCTGCTCAACCGCGGCCGCCCGAGCGTCGCGCTCGACCTCAAGCGGCCCGAGGCGATCGCGGCGGTGCTCGACCTCGTCGAGCAGGCCGACGTGCTCGTGGAGGGGTTGCGCCCGGGCACCCTGGAGCGCCTCGGGCTCGGTCCGGAGGACTGCTGGGCGCGCAACCCGCGCCTGGTCGTCGGCCGGATGACCGGCTGGGGACAGGAAGGTCTGTGGAGCCAGGTCGCCGGGCACGACATGAACTACATCGGCATCAGCGGCGCGCTGCACGGGCTCGGCCAGGACCGCGACCGCCCGCACTTCCCGAGCAACCTGCTCGGCGACTTCGGGGGTGGCTCGACGTACCTCGTCATCGGGGTGCTCGCCGCCCTCCTCGAGGCGCGGGTGAGCGGTCGCGGCCAGGTCGTCGACGCCGCCATCGTCGACGGGACCGCCCACCTCAACGCGATGGGGTCGACCTTCGCCGCGCTGGGGCTCGACGCCGGCCGGCGTCGGTCCGGCCTCCTCGACGGCGGCACGCCCTGGTACGACCTCTACGAGACGGCC
>CAZDAO010000376.1:0-4246 GCA_964503015.1 uncultured Nocardioides sp.
GTCTCCGACCGCTTGCCGAAGAGCGGTCCGGTGGCGCCGGAGGTCTCCGGCGGCAGGAACGCCTCGGCACCCGTGCGGGGCATGTTGGCGCCGGGCTCGCGGCGCGGCAGCAGGGTCTCGAGGGAGGGGCGGTCGGCGGTGACGGCCGGCTCGGTGGCGGCAGCCGCGGCGGGGGCGGCAGGAGCCGGCAGCGGCTCGAGCTCGGCCTCCTTGCGGGCCTCGCGGCGTGCGGCCCTGGCCTCGGCCTGGGCGGCCTTCTCGGCAGCCTTGGCCTCGGCCTTCTCGGCCCGCGAGAGCTTGCGCGACTCGCGCTTGGGCTCGCTCGATGCGGCGACGGCGGCGGGGCTCGCGGTCTCGGCGGGGTGGCTCGCGGCGGGCGCAACGGCGGGCACAACGGCGGGCGCAGCGGCGGGCGCGGCCGGCGTCGTCTGCGGCAGCTCCGGCAGGACCGCCGGAGGCAGGACGACGGTGGCCGTCATGCCGCCGCCGGGGTTGCGGGCCAGCGAGGCGTTGATGCCGTGCCGCTCGGCAAGGCGCGAGACCACGAACAGGCCCATCCGGCGGGCGGTGTCGGGCGTGGCCTCGGCACCGTGCTGCAGGTCCTTGTTGAGCTGCTCGAGCTCGGCCGGCGGCACGCCGAGGCCGGAGTCGGTGATGGTGATGGTGACGCCGTCGGTGCCGAGCTTGGCGGCCAGGCGGACCGGCTCGGCCGGCGGCGAGTAGGTGAGCGCGTTGTCGACCAGCTCGGTGAGCAGGTGGACCACGTCGGCCGCGGCGTCGTCGCCGATGCGCGTGCCGAGGTGGGACAGGATCTGCACGCGCTGGTAGTCCTGCACGCCCGAGGTCGCGGCCTGGAGGGCCTCGCCGACCGTGAGGCTGAACTGGCCCGCGGCGCGGTTGGGGGCGTCGGCCAGGATCAGCAGCGAGTCGGCCGTGCGGCGCATGCGCGAAGCGAGGTGGTCGAGCCGGAACAGCGACTCGAGGCGCTTGGGGTCCTCTTCGTCGTGCTCGAGGCGCTCGATCTGGGCAAGCTGCTGGTTGACCAGGGAGTTGGACCGGCGCGAGAGCGTCACGAACATCGCGTTGACGGTCTGGCGGAGCTGGGCCTCGCCGGAGGCGAGGTGGATGGCCTGGCGGTGGAGGTCGTCGACCGCGCGGGCGACCTGGCCGATCTCCTCGTTGGTGGTGACGTCGATCGGCTTGATCGGCTCGGGCTCCTGGCCGGCGCGGATCCGGGCGACCGCGTCGGGCAGGCGGTGGCGGGCCACCGCCAGCGCGCCCTCGCGCACCCGGTTGATCGGCTGGAGGAGGCTGCGCGCGATCGCGAAGGCGATGAAGATGGCCGCGGCGAGGGCGAGCAGGGTGAGGACGGCACCGACGAGCGCGTTGCGGCGGGCGTCGGAGGCGGCGTCGTTGAGGGACTTGGTCACGCCGGTGATCAGGGTCTGGGTGATCTCGTCGTAAGGCGTGTAGGCGTCGCGGCCGTCGAGGTTGGTGGCCGAGTCGTCGCGGATCTGGCCGGCGTGGCGGGTGTTCGCCGTACGGAGGGCGGCGGTCTGCTCCTCGGCACCCTCGACCGAGCCGGCGAGACGGTCGATGGCGGCCGCCTCCACGCCGATCTCCGAGAAGAGCTCCTGGGAGCTGGACTGCGCCAGGGTGGTGGCGACGAAGCCCTGCTGCATGGCCAGCGAGAGCCGGCCGCTCATGGCCTGCGAGAGCTGCTCGAGGCGGGGCTCGGGCGTCTCCTGCGCGGCGTTCACGCTCGTGATCAGCTGGGAGACGCTGGACTCGAGCTGGCGGACGAGGGCGATCCAGGTGGCCGGGCCGAGGTTCTCCGCGCCTTCGCCGCGCATCGCCTGGCTGAGGTCGAGCAGGGCGTTGACGTGGGCGGACTGGAGCTCGTCGAGGTTGGCGTCGTCGCGGGCCTGGACCAGCGTCTCGGCGCTGGTGGTGATGTCGGCGATGGCGTCGATCAGGTCACCCTGGCTGGCGGCACTGTCGGACTGGGCGGCCACCATGGCGGACTCGGACGCGGTGAGGTAGTCGACCGCCGGCTGGATGATGGTGACCTGGTCGGCACTCCTGCCGGCGTTGCGGGAGTCCGCGAGGTCGTTCTGCACCCGGAGACCACCGAGGGTTGCGGCGAGCAGCAGCGGGATCGCCAGCGCGAGAGCCATCTTGCGGCTCAGCGTCCATCCGGCGACCGAGAGGCCCGCCTCCCGGCGGGTCTGGGCTGCATCCTGAGTCATGTGTGCCTCGCGATAGGTGAGCGATACGACGACGAAACGAGTGCCCGGTGGACCGGAGCAGACTCAACTTAAAGAGTCCATCGACATTCCGTGGCGTTTTCGCAGAACTGTTGAGTGGGGGTGTATGGGGCGTGGCCGACCGGCCTCGCACGCGGGGTGCGAGCCGACCTGGCCGGGGCGTGAGCCCGCAGGAGTGTCCCACCCGTACCACCCGCACCACCACCCTTTCGCCCCGCCCTGGTCCAGACCACCACGCGACGACGACCGGGGGTGACGGGTGCCGGAACAGCGGAGGACGGGACGGTGACGGCCCTTCCCCCGCGCCCGATGTTGGGGCAGGCTCCCCTGCCATGACCCTCCATCTCGGGAAGGGCCGGTCGCTCGCGCCCGCCCTCGTGTCCGCTCTCCTGGCTGCTCTCGCCGCCTCTTTGCTCTCCCTCGCCCTGGTCGCCCTCCCGGCCTCCTCGCCGGCCGGCGCCGCGGCGCCGCTGACGGTGGGCCAGGCCATCGGCCAGCAGACCGGCGCCACGCAGACCGTGCGCGGCTACGTCGTCGGGCAGCCCACCGCGACGAGCACCGTCGTACGCTCCGGCTTCCCCAACGACTACGCGCTCGCGATCGCCGACTCGGCGTCCCAGACGAGCACGTCCTCCATGCTCTACGTGCAGATCCCCTCCGCCTTCCGGTCCCAGTGGGGCCTGCGCAGCAACCCGTCGTTGATGGGCCGGCAGATCGACGTCACGGGCGCGCTGACGGCGTACTTCTCCCACCCCGGCATGACGGGGACCTCGGCCTTCGCGTTCTCGGGCGGTACGCCGACCGACCCGCCGCCGACCGACCCGCCGCCGACCGACCCGCCGCCGACCGGCACCGGGCCGTGGGACGGCACCTACTACGCACCGGCGATCGGCAAGAGCGGTACGGCGCTGCGCACCGCGCTGCACGACATCATCGACAACAACACGCGGCTCTCCTACGACCAGGTCTGGACCGCGCTCAAGGACACCGACCAGGACCCGGGCAACAGCAGCAACGTCATCGAGCTCTACACCGGCCGCTCGATCGCGAAGAGCAACAACGGCGGCGGCTCCGGCCAGTGGAACCGCGAGCACGTGTGGGCACAGTCGCGCGGCGGCTTCACCACGGGCGCGGGGCCGGGCACCGACCTGCACCACCTGCGCCCCGAGGACGTCACGGTGAACTCCACGCGCGGCAACAAGGACTTCGACAACGGCGGCTCGGCCGTCTCGGGCTGCACCGACTGCTGGACCGACGGCGACTCCTTCGAGCCGCGCGACGCGGTCAAGGGCGACGTGGCGCGGATGCTGTTCTACATGGCGATCCGCTACGAGGGCGGCGACGGCTTCAACGACCTCGAGATGAGCTCCACCGTCGGCAGCTCCTCGTCGCGGATCGGCGACCTCGAGACCCTGCTCGCCTGGCACGGCGCCGACCCGGTCGACGCCTTCGAGATGCGGCGCAACGACCGCATCCACTCCACCTGGCAGGGCAACCGCAACCCGTTCATCGACCACCCGGAGTGGGCGGCGGCGATCTGGAACTGAGGGCGGCCGCTCTCGCACTCGGTGGTTGAGGTGCGAGCGGAGCGAGCCTCGCAATCGGTGGTTGAGGTGCGAGCGGAGCGAGCCTCGAAACCCCGATCGCAGGTTTCGAGGCTCGTCGCCGGGGCTCCTCGCACCTCAACCAGCGAGCGGGAGGGCTCCTCGCACCTCGACCAGCGAGCTTGACGTAAGGGCTCCTCAGGGCGCGCGGTTGCCCCGCGCCGACTCCTGCTCGACCAGCCCGGACAGGTCCTCGAGCCGGTCCAGGCCGTGCACGGCGCGCGCCATCCGCTGGTTGCCCGCGAACCGCTCGCGGTGGCGGTCGAGGAACCACCAGTAGCCGGCGCTGAACGGGCACGCGTCCTCGCCGACGCGCACCTTCGGGTCGAAGCGGCACGAGCCGCAGTGGTCGGACATCCGGTCGATGTAGGCGCC
>CAZDAO010000377.1:0-4245 GCA_964503015.1 uncultured Nocardioides sp.
ACCCGCCGTACGACGCAGGTACCCCTCCAGACGAGAAACCTCGGACTCAGTCATCGCGATCGCCTTCCATCAGGTCGAGAAGTTCGTTCGTTCGTGTGGTCGGTGCCGGCGGCACGTCGACCGGTGCCTGCTCGACGAGCAGGTGGACGTTGGTCCCGCTGAGCCCGAAGGCCGAGATCCCCGCGCGCCTCGGGCGTTGCCCGTCCCGGGGCCACGGCGCAAGCTCGTCGACGACCTCCACGCCGAGGTCGTCCCAGGCCAGGTGCGGGTTGCGGGGTGAGCTGTGGCGCGTGGCCGGCAGCGCGCCGTGGCGTAGCGAGGCGAGCACCTTGCAGAGGCCGGCGATCCCGGCCGCCGCCTCGAGGTGGCCGATCACCGACTTGGCGGTGCCGAGCCGCAGCGGACCGACGCCCTCACGTGGCCCGTAGGCGGCGGCCAGCGCGGAGACCTCGATCGGGTCGCCCAGCGCGGTGCCCGTGCCGTGGCACTCGACGTAGTCGACCGAGTCGGCCGCGATGCCGGCGACGTCGAGCGCCCGCTTGATGACCCGCTGCTGCGAGGCGCCGTTGGGCGCGGTGATGCCGCTGCTCGTGCCGTCGTGCATGACGGCGCTGCCCAGCAGCACGCCCAGGACCGGGGCTCCTGCGGCACGGGCGTCGGAGAGCCGCATGAGCACCGCGACACCGGCACCCTCGCCGCGGCCGTAGCCGTCGGCGGTGGCCGAGAAGGTCTTGCTCCGGCCGTCCGGGGCCAGCGCCCCCGCGTGGCCGAGGGCGTCGAACATCCCCGCGTCGGCGATGACCTGGGCGCCGCCGGCCAGTGCGAGGTCGCACTCGCCGGCCAGGAGAGACTCCCGGGCCACGTGCACCGCGGCCAGCGAGGAGCTGCAGGCGGTGTCGACGGTGTACGCCGGCCCCTGGGTGCCGAGGTGGTGGGCGATGCGCCCGGCGGCGAAGCTGGCCAACCGCCCGGTCAGCCCGTGCAGGTCGCCGGCGCCCGGGTCGTACTCCGACCCGGCGCTGCCGACGAAGACACCGGTGCTCGTCCCGCGCAGCGCAGCGGGCACCACGCCCGCCTGCTCGAGGGCCTCCCAGGCGGTCTCCAGCAGCAGCCGGTGCTGGGGGTCCATCGCGACCGCCTCCCGCGGGCTGATGCCGAAGAAGCCGGCGTCGAAGCCGTCGACGTCGTCGAGGAGCGAGGCGAGGGCCGGAGCCGCGCCGTCGGCGGGCTGACGGCCGCCGAACCGCGCCGGGGGGACCTCCACGACCGTGTCGACGCCGCTGGCGAGGACCTCCCAGAGGGAGTCGAGATCGTGGGCACCACCGGGCATCCGCAGGCCGATGCCCACGACGGCGACGGCGTCGTCGGCCGGCGTCACCGCAACCCGCGGGGCGTCGCTGGGAGCAGGCTGCTCCACCTCGTCGGACACCTGCTCGAGGAGCCAGTCGGCCAGGGCCCGGACGGTGGGCCTGTCGAAGGTGATGGTCCGCGGCACCGCCGCCGACGTGCGCCGGGTGAGCCGCTGGCTGATCGCGACGGCCATCATCGAGTCGACCCCGAGGTCCTTCAGCCCGCGATCGGCGTCCACGGTGGCCGGGTCGGCGACCTTGAGCACCGCCGCGACCTCCTCGCGCACCACGGCCAGCGCTCGGACGGTCCGCTCGTCGGCCGGCAGGACTGCCAGCCGCGCCAGGGCGTCACCCTCCAGGTCGCCGGCCGCCGCCACGACGTGTGCTCCGGGGATCTCGCGCAGCAGCCCGCGGTGCGGGGCGGCGCCGTAGGCGGCCCCTGCCTCGGGCCACGCGACGTCGGCGACGACGGCCGGGCCACCGGCGCCCACCACGCCTGCGAGCGCCGGCAGGGCCCGCCGTGACGGGATCGGCACCAGCCCCGCCCGACGCAGCTGCGCCCCCTGGGCGCCCGACGCCATGCCGGGGCCGTCCCACGGGCCGAAGGCCAGGCTGGAGGCCGGACGGCCGGCCGAGCGCCGTCGCGCGGCCAGGCCGTCGAGCGCGGCGTTGGCGCTCGCGTAGGTCGCCTGCCCGTGGTTGCCGAGCACGCCGACGACCGAGGAGACGAGGACGAAGGCGTCGAGGTCGAGGTCGGCAGTGAGCTCGTCGAGCAGCACGCCTCCCTTCAGCTTGGGGTCCGCCACCGCCGTCAGCGACGCGGCGTCGACGTCGGGCAGCAGCCGGTCGTCGAGGACGCCGGCGCCGTGGACGACGGCGGTCGGCGTCAGGCCCTCGTCGGCAAGGGAGGACAGGAGCCGCTCCAGGGCGTCGCGGTCGGTGACGTCGCACGACCGGGCGTGCACGCGCGCGCCCTCGGCCTCGACCGTCCGCCCCGAGCGGGAGACCAGCACCACGTCGTCGGCGCCGTGCCGGGCGAGCCAGCGCGTCAGGTGCGTCGCCACGGCACCGCTGCCGGTCACCAGCACCGTGCCGCGCGGGCACCACGGCGCGCCCGGCGTGGCGGTCGTGACGAGCCGGCGGGCGCGGGTGGTCCCCGGGCGCAGCGCGACGTGCTCCTCGGACCCGGCACCCACCACGGCGACCACGCGGGCGGCCGCGTCGGCGTCGAGTGGCCCGCCGAGGTCGACGAGGCCGCGCCAGCGGTGGTCGGTCTCGAGGGCCGTGACCTGTGCGAGGCCCCACAGCGCCGCGGCGCCGGGGTCGACGACGTCGCCCTCGACGACGTCGGCCGAGGCGGAGGTCAGCCCCCACACCACCGGTCCGACGGGGGCGGAGGCGGCGGCCTGCGCGATCCGGAGGGCGTCGCGCACCCCGGCCGAGCTGGCGAGCTCGCCCGGCCGGGCACAGGAGGCGTCGCGGAGGTCGACGAGGACCCCGGTCGTCGCCGGGTCCTCGAGGACGTCGAGCTGCAGCGCGTCGGAGACCGTGAGCACGCGGGTCGTGCCGGCCCCGGCGGTGCGGAGAGCCCGGGCGAGCACCTCGGCCTCGGGTCGTGACGACACCACCGTCCAGCCGCCGGACACGCCGGCCGGCTCCAGCGCCACGGGGAGCCAGCGCACCTCGTGCACCGGGTCGCGCTCGGCCGCCGGCGCCACGAGGTCGCGTCGCAGCCCGGCGAGGTATGGCACGACGGCCGCGAGCGCGTCGCGGTCCGCGGGCGGCACGTCGAGCATGCGGGCGAGGTCGTCGACCCGCTCGTCGGCGACGGCATCCCACCAGGCGTCAGCGCGTCGGCTCTCGCGGGCGGGGACGCCGCTGCCGACGGCCCAGTGGTGGTCCCGGGCGAACACGTGGCCGGGGACGCGGACCCGCGTCGGCGCCCACGGGACGACGAGGTCCCAGCGCAGCTCCGCGCCGGCAGCGAACACCGCGGCGACGGCCTCGTGCAGGGTCGCGGCCTCGTCGCGGTCGGCACGCAGGCTGGCGACGAAGCCTCCCGTTGGCTCGTCCCGGACGCACGAGGCGGCGAGCGTGCCGAGGACCGGAGCGGGGCCGCACTCGAGGTACTGCGCCACGCCGTCGTGCTCGAGGCGGCGTACGGCGTCGAGGAACCGCACCGGGCCGCGCAGCTGCCGGACCCAGTGCTCGGCGAGGTGCTCGGGCGCGGGCAGCGGCTCGGCGGTGAGGGTGCTGACCACCGGGACGCGGGGCGCGTGGAAGCTGCAGGAGCGCGCCACCTCGCCGAAGGCCGCCAGCGCGTCGTCCATGTGGGGGCTGTGGAACGCGCGCGAGACCTGCAGCCGGCGGGTACGCCGTCCCTGCTCGTCGAAGTGGCGCACGACCTCCTCGACGGCGTCGGCGTCGCCGCTGACGACCGTCTGGGTGGGACCGTTGAGACCGGCCACGGAGAGCCGATCGGGATGCTCGCCCACTCGCTCCAGCACCTCTGCCTCGGTGGCCTCGAGGGAGGCCATGGCGCCGTCGGCACGGCAGGCGGCCATGAGCGAACCTCGGGCGCACACCAGTCGCGCGGCGTCGGCGAGGTCCACCACGCCCGCGACGTGGGCCGCGGCGATCTCGCCGATCGAGTGGCCGACCAGGGCGACGGGGCGCAGCCCGAGGTCGAGCCACCACGACGCGAGGGCCACCTCGATCGCGAACAGCGCGGGCTGGGTGTACTCCGTCTGGTCGACCAGCAGGGACCCGTCGGCGTCGGTCGCCCCGTCGAGGACGTCGTCGAGACCGACCTCGAGGTGGGTGTCGAGCGCAGCCACGACCCGGCGCAGGTGACGGTCGAACGCCGGGACGTCGCGTCGCAGGTCGCGACCCAACG
>CAZDAO010000378.1:0-4220 GCA_964503015.1 uncultured Nocardioides sp.
CTGGATCAACTACTTCTCGCGCGTCGTGGTCTACGCCGCCGCGTGGGCGCACACCTCTCCCGAGGCGCGGGCCGCCCGCGAGGAACGCCTGGTCGCCGAGCAGACCGTCGAGGGACCTCGCATCGACCTCGCCGCGGCAGCGGGCGCCGTACGCCCCGAGAAGACCGGTGGCGCCGCGGCACCGTCGGGGAAGGCGGCGTTCGCCGCCGGGGCCGCGTCGATGCTCGGCCTGGTCGCGCTGCTGCGCCGGCGCCGGGCCTGACGGCACTCAGCCGCGAGCGCCCACGCCCTCTGCGCCCGCCCGCACGTCAGTGACCGTGCTTGATGGCCGTGCGCAGGTCCTTGTTGAGCTGCGAGATCACGTCGAGCGGGATCTCCTTGGGGCAGGCAGCGGTGCACTCGCCGATGTTGGTGCAGCCGCCGAAGCCCTCGTGGTCGTGCTGGGCGACCATGTTGACCACGCGCTCGTCGCGCTCGGGCTGGCCCTGGGGGAGCAGGCCGAGGTGGGTGATCTTGGCACCCATGAACAGCGACGCCGAGCCGTTGGGGCAGGCCGCCACGCAGGCGCCGCAGCCGATGCAGGTCGCGACGTTGAACGCGCGGTCGGCGTCGTCCTTGGGGACGGGCACCGAGTGCGCCTCGGGGGCGGAGCCGGTGTTGACGGAGATGAAGCCGCCCTGCTGGATGATGCGGTCGAAGGCGCTGCGGTCGACCACGAGGTCCTTGACGACCGGGAAGGCGTCGGAACGCCACGGCTCGATGGTGATGGTCTCGCCGTCGCTGAACGAGCGCATGTGGAGCTGGCAGGTCGTGGTGACCTCCGGACCGTGTGCCTCGCCGTTGATCATCAGGCCGCACATGCCGCAGATGCCCTCGCGACAGTCGGAGTCGAACGCGATCGGCTCCTCGCCCTCGGCGTTGAGCTGCTCGTTGAGCACGTCGAGCATCTCCAGGAACGACATGTCGGGTGACACGTCGGCCAGCTGGTAGGTGTGCATCGCACCCGGGGTGGCTGCATCCGGCTGGCGCCAGATCTTGAGGGTCAGGTTCACTTGTAGCTCCGCTGCTTCATCTCGATGGCCGTGTAGACCAGGTCTTCCTTGTGCAGGACGGGGGGCGCGTCCTCGCCGGCCCACTCCCACGCGGACACGTAGGCGAACTCCTCGTCGTGGCGCAGCGCCTCGCCGTCCTCGGTCTGCGACTCGCCGCGGAAGTGGCCGCCGCAGGACTCGCGCCGGTTGAGGGCGTCGATGCACATCAGCTCGCCCAGCTCGAAGAAGTCGGCGACGCGGCCGGCCTTCTCCAGGGACTGGTTGAGGGTCTCGGCGCTCCCGAGGACCTTCACGTTGCGGTAGAAGTCCTCCTTGAGCGACCGGATCAGGTCGATGGCCTTCTTCAGGCCGGTCTCGGTCCGCTCCATGCCGCAGTACTCCCACATGATGTTGCCGAGCTCGCGGTGGTAGGAGTCCACGCTGCGCTCGCCGTTGACCGTGAGGAAGTGCTCGATGCGGCTCTTCACCGACTCGCGCGCCTCGACCACCGCGGGGTGGTCCTCCGCGACCGGCTCGAACGGTCCGTCGGCGAGGTAGTCGCGGATGGTGTGGGGGAGGACGAAGTAGCCGTCGGCCAGGCCCTGCATCAGCGCCGAGGCGCCGAGGCGGTTGGCGCCGTGGTCGGAGAAGTTCGCCTCGCCGGTCACGAACAGGCCCGGGATCGTGGACTGGAGGTCGTAGTCGACCCACAGGCCGCCCATGACGTAGTGGACCGCGGGGTAGATGCGCATCGGCACCGAGTACGGGTCCTCGCCGGTGATCCGGGCGTACATGTCGAACAGGTTGCCGTACTTGGACTCCACCGCGTCGCGGCCCAGGCGCTCGATCGCGTCGGCGAAGTCGAGGTAGACGCCGCGCCGGACGCCGTCGACCTCGGGGCCGACACCGCGACCGTCGTCGCACTGGTACTTGGCGGCGCGCGAGGCGATGTCGCGGGGGACCAGGTTGCCGAAGGAGGGGTAGATCCGCTCCAGGTAGTAGTCGCGGTCCTCCTCGGGGATGTCGCGCGGGTCCTTGTCGCAGTCGGCCTGGTTCTTCGGCACCCAGATGCGGCCGTCGTTGCGCAGCGACTCCGACATCAGCGTGAGCTTCGACTGGTGAGACCCGGTGACCGGGATGCAGGTCGGGTGGATCTGCGTGTAGCAGGGGTTGGCCATGTAGGCGCCCTTGCGGTGCGCGCGCCACGCGGCGGTGACGTTGGAGCCCATCGCGTTGGTGGAGAGGTAGAAGACGTTGCCGTAGCCGCCGCTGGCCAGCACCACCACGTCGGCGAGGTGGGTCTGGATCTCCCCGGTGACCATGTCGCGGGCGATGATGCCGCGGGCCTTGCCGTCGACGACGACGAGCTCGAGCATCTCGTGGCGGGCGAACATCGACACCGTGCCGGCCGCGACCTGCCGCTCGAGCGCCTGGTAGGCGCCGATCAGCAGCTGCTGGCCGGTCTGGCCGCGGGCGTAGAACGTGCGCGAGACCTGCACGCCGCCGAACGAGCGGTTGTCGAGCAGGCCGCCGTACTCGCGGGCGAACGGGACGCCCTGCGCGACGCACTGGTCGATGATGTTGGTGCTGACCTCGGCGAGGCGGTAGACGTTGGACTCGCGGGAGCGGTAGTCGCCGCCCTTCACCGTGTCGTAGAAGAGACGGTGCACCGAGTCGCCGTCCTCCTTGTAGTTCTTCGCGGCGTTGATGCCACCCTGCGCGGCGATGGAGTGCGCGCGGCGCGGGGAGTCCTGGTAGCAGAACGTCTTCACGTTGTAGCCGGCCTCGCCGAGCGTGGCGGCGGCGGACGCCCCGGCCAGGCCGGTCCCGACGATGATGATGTCGAGCTTGCGGCGGTTGGCCGGGTTGACCAGGCGCGCCTCGAACTTCCGGTTCTGCCAGCGCTCGGCGATCGGGCCCTCGGGCGCCTTGGTGTCGACCAGCGGCGAGCCGGGCGTGTAGTAGCCGGCCGCGTCGTCGTAGTCGCCGTCGAGCGACCCGCTGGCCGACGCCTCGGTCGAGGTGACGGTGTCGGGCATGTCCATGTCGTGGCTCACGAGTGAGGACCCCTTACTTGGTGATGATGCCGGCGAGGACGGCGAGCGGGACGAGGGAGAAGCCGATCGTGACGATCAGCGCGATGACGAAGGCGACCACCTTGGCCCGGTTGCGCTTGGCGGCCGTGCCGGTCCAGCCGAGCGTCTGCGCGGCGCTCCAGATGCCGTGGTGCAGGTGGGCGCCCAGCGCGAGCATCGCGGCGATGTAGATCAGCGTCATCCACCAGAGGTCGAAGGTGTCGACCATCAGGTTGTAGGGGTCGTTGGTCTCCCCGCCCTGCGGGTTGACCTTGCCGATGGTGAAGTTCAGCAGGTGCCAGACGAGGAAGATCAGGATCGTCAGGCCACCCCACCGCATGGTCAGGCTCGCGCGGTTGGCGCCGGTGTCCTTCTTCATGACGTACTTCGTGGTGCGCGCCCTGGCCGCGCGGCGCCACAGCGTGACGGCGCAGTAGACGTGGACGACCAGCGAGGCGATGAGGCCCACGCGGAGGATCCACAGCGCGCCCTCGTGCGGGAGCATCGGCTCGCCGAGCTCGCGCAGGTGCTCGGCGTACTCGTTGAACGCGTCGTGACCCGCGAAGGCCTTGAGGTTGCCGTACATGTGCGCGAGCACGAAGGCGAGGAAGACGATGCCGCTGATCGCCATGCCCATCTTGAGGGCGATGGTGGTCCGAGAGGCTCGCGCGCCCTTCACGAGCTGAGGGCGAGGGGGAGTCGTTTGGGTTGCCACCCGGTCACGGTATCGCGGGGGCTGCACGGCCGACGCGCCGAGGGCGTGTGACGTTTTCCTGGGCGCGTTGTCTTCCGCTCAGGTGTGACACAGGCCATAGTCGGGGGCGTTGCCCCGACCCCTCACCGGGCCTCTTGGAGGACGCATGGCATCGACCGACCAGGGCGTGACCAGTCCAGGACGTGCGCGCATCGACGCGCGGACGTTGCGGGGGGACCGGTGGTGGCTCCAGCCGCTCGCCACCTTCGTGGTCTTCTCGGGCTTCGTGGTCTTCGCGACCGTCCGCGCCTTCATGGGTCGCGACTACTACGCCGAGCCCTACCTCTCGCCGTTCTACTCGCCCTGCCTCGGCGACTGCGTCGAGGGCGCCTCGGACTTCGGCCAGCCCTTCGCCTGGTG
>CAZDAO010000379.1:0-4219 GCA_964503015.1 uncultured Nocardioides sp.
GGGCATCACCGACCTGATCACCACGCCGGGCCTGATCAACCTCGACTTCGCCGACGTGAAGTCGGTGATGGCCAACGCCGGCTCGGCCCTCATGGGCATCGGCTCGGCCCGCGGCGAGGACCGTGCAGTCGCGGCGGCCGAGATGGCGGTCTCCAGCCCGCTGCTCGAGGCCAGCATCGAGGGCGCGCACGGCGTGCTCCTCTCCATCGCCGGAGGCTCCGACCTCGGTCTCTTCGAGATCAACGAGGCCGCCGCGCTGGTCTCGCAGGCAGCGCACGCCGAGGCCAACATCATCTTCGGCGCGACGATCGACGACGCCCTCGGCGACGAGGTGCGCGTCACCGTCATCGCGGCCGGCTTCGACGGCGGCATGCCCAAGCGTCGCTCCGACGGCAACGTGCTCCGCCAGAACCAGCCGCCGCAGACGCAGGAGCAGACCCGCGCCGCAGCGCAGCAGCTCGCCTCGAAGCCGCAGGCCCCAGCCCGCAGCGAGGAGGCCTCCGCGAGCCCGGGGCAGGCGACGTTCGCCCCGTCGGCGCGCGAGGACCGGTCGCAGTCTGCACCGTCCCAGCAGGCTCAGCCCGCCCAGCAGGCCCAGCAGCCCGCGTCCTCGCGGCCTGCCCGTCAGGTGCAGTTCGACGACGACGACCTCGACGTCCCCGACTTCCTGAAGTAAGTGTTCGCCTTTCGCGACTCGCTGGAGGCCACGTCGACCACGTCCCGGGTCGACGTGGCCTTCACCGATTCCTCGCTCGACCTCCAGGGGCTGCGCCTCGACTTCCCTGACGACCTCGCGCGCCTCGAGACCGAGCTCGGGCTCACTCTCGCGAGGATGCACCAGGTCCACGGCGATGCCATCCATGTCGTCACTGAGGTACCCGCCGCCGGCCCGCTCGGCATCGACGAGTGGCCTCGTGCTGACGCCCAGGTGACCACACTGGACGGGGTGGGACTCATGGTGCGGGTGGCGGACTGCGTGCCGGTGCTGCTCGCCGACCGCAGCGCCGGCGTCATCGCTGCAGTCCACGCCGGTCGCAAGGGCATGGCCCTCGACCTGGTCACCCGCACCGTGGACCGGATGCGCGAGCTCGGCGCCGAGTCGGTCACCGGGTGGATCGGCCCGCACGTGTGCGGAGCCTGCTATGAGGTGCCCGCTGAGATGCGTGACGAGATCGGCGCCCTGGTTCCCGAGGCCCGGTCGAACACGGCGTGGGGCACGCCCTCCCTCGACCTCGGCGCGGGCGTGGCCGCCCAGTTGGTGCGAGCCGGAGTGACCGTCGTCGACGTGGGAGGCTGCACCCTCGAGGACGAGACTTTCCACTCCCACCGCCGAGACGGCGCGGAGGCGGGTCGCTTCGCGGGGCTGGTGTGGCGTACCTCCGGAAACGCCATGGCAACCTCCGGTTCGGACCAGGAGATGTCATGACGCAGCGCCGCGACGAGATCGCCGCCAACCTCGACGTCGTACGCCGTCGCATCGCCGACGCGTGCGCCGAGGCCGGTCGTGCGGAGGACGACGTCTCGCTCGTCGTCGTCACCAAGTTCTTCCCGGCCTCCGACGTGCGGCTCCTCGCCGACCTCGGCGTGACCGACGTGGGGGAGAACCGCCACCAGGAAGCGCAGGCCAAGACGGAGGAGTGCGCCGATCTCGGCCTCCGGTGGCACTTCATCGGGCGACTGCAGTCCAACAAGGCCGCCGCCGTCGCGTCCTACGCCGACGTGGTCGAGTCCGTCGACCGGGCCAAGCTGGTGGGTGCGCTCTCCCGCGGGGCCCACTCCCGGGGTCACGACGTCGACGTGCTGCTCCAGGTCAGCCTCGACCCGCCCGGGGCCGACAACCGTTCCGGGGCGCGCCCCGACGACCTCGCCGACCTCGCGCGGCGCGTCGAGGACGCCGGCATGCTCCGGTTGCGCGGCTTGATGGCCGTCGCACCCCTCGGGGAGGACCCCGACGCCGCGTTCGCCAGGCTCGCCGAGGTCCGCCAGTCGTTCCTGCGCGACCACCCACGGGCGACCGCCCTGTCGGCGGGGATGAGCGGCGACCTCGAGGCGGCGATCCGCCACGGTGCGACACACGTGCGTGTCGGCTCCGCGGTCCTCGGTGAGAGGCCCACGGTCCAGTAATGTCCACAACAGTCAACAGGTGCCCGGTCCCGGGTGCCAGGTCTAGCGGAGGAACAGTCTCATGAGCGGCGCGATGCGCAAGATCGGCGAGTACCTCGGCCTGCTCGAGGACACCGGCCACTACGACGACTACGACGGCGACACCGAGACCACGACCCACGACGCTGTCGACCAGCGTCCGGTCGTGCGCGAGCGTCGCCCTGCCCCTGTGTCCGACCTCGCCGAGCGCCGTCGACCGGCCTCGGTCCAGACAGGAGTCGTGGCCGAGTTGAGCCGCATCACCACCCTGCACCCCCGCAACTACAACGAGGCCCGCCTCGTGGGCGAGAACTACCGCGACGGCACGCCCGTGATCATGAACCTCAGCGAGATGGACGACAACGACGCCAAGCGCCTCGTCGACTTCGCCGCCGGCCTCATCTTCGCCACCCGCGGGTCGATCGAGCGGGTGACCAACAAGGTCTTCCTGCTCTCGCCGCCCAACGTCGCGGTGTCGGCCGAGGACAAGGAGCGGATTGCCGAGGACGGCTTCTTCAACCAGAGCTGACAGATACTTCACCTGTGCAGATCATCGGCCAGACCCTCTACATCGTCCTGTTCGTCTTCATCGGGCTGCTCTGGGTCCGCTTCATCGTGGACTGGGTCCAGGTGTTCGCTCGGCAGTGGCAGCCGCGGGGCCCGCTGCTGGTGGCGCTCGAGGGCGTCTACTCCGCGACCGACCCACCGATCATGGCGCTGCGGCGCGTGATCCCGCCGCTGCGGATCGGTTCGGTGGCCCTCGACCTCAGCTTCCTGCTGGTGATGGTGGCAGCATGGTTGCTGCTCAACGTGGTAGCCACCATCTTCAATCTCTGAACCATCCGTCACACGGGTCACTGTGCCCCGCGCGGCGCCGGGCGCTATTGTCTCCTGACAGCAGAGCCACCATGTGTCAACGATCGTGAAAGTTTGGGTGAGGTCATGCCGCTGACGCCTGAGGACGTGAGCAACAAGCGCTTTACACCTGTCCGTCTCCGCGAGGGGTACGACATGGGCGAGGTGGACCAGTTCCTCGACGAGGTCGAGGCCGAGCTCGCCCGGCTCACCAAGGAGAACGACGACCTGAGGGCCAAGCTGTCCGCTGCTCAGTCCGGCGGCGGGGCCGCACCTGCTGCTGCCTCCTTCGCGCCGGCTGCCCCCGAGCCGGAGCCCGAGCCCGAGCCGGAGCCGGAGCCCGAGCCCCAGCCGATCGCCGCCGCTCCCGCCGCGCCCGTGCAGACCATGCGGGTGGAGACCGTGGCCGACGCCTCCAACGCGGCCGCGCGCCTGCTGGAGATCGCGACCCGCAACGCCGACGAGCTCGTCGAGGACGCCAAGAACGAGGCCGACCGCATCGTCGGTGCCGCCCGCACCAAGGCCGAGCGCCTGGAGGCCGAGGCCAAGACCAAGGCCGACCGCATGGAGGCCGACGCCCGACAGCGCTCGCAGATGCTCGACTCCGAGACCGCCGAGCGTCGCCAGCAGATGTTCGGCGACCTGGAGAAGGAGCGCGACAAGCTCAACAGCGACGTCGAGACCCTCCGCCAGTTCGAGCGCGAGTACCGCTCGCGCCTGAAGACCTACTTCTCCCAGCAGCTGGAGGCGCTCAACAACGGCGCCGAGAGCCAGGCTCCCGTCGACAGCGGCAACGCCCCCAAGCGGCTCCGCTCCGTCCTCGGCGACGACGAGGGCTGATCGCCGCTCACATCAGCGAAGTGCGAGAACGACCGCCCCTGGGGGTGGTCGTTCTCGCATTTCGGCGAGCCGGTGTTGGGTTCGGTCGGTGCCAGCGGCTAACCTCCGTGCCACCGTGTGGTTCCCGCCACACCCGAAGCATGGCTGGAGGCCCTCGGAGATGGCTGGCACCCCGCGCAAGTCCTTGGCCGGCACGGCCGCCGCAGCCGCCAAGCGAGTGATCGGTCGACGCGGCGCGTCGGGTGGGACCTCGACGACGAAGGCGGCCCCGCCGAAGGCCTCGGGCACGACCGCCGGCACCCCAGCAGCGAAGAAGACGTCGGCGAAGAAGACAGCTGCCAGCAAGGCTCCGGCCAAGAAGGCCGCTGCCACGAAGGCCGCG
>CAZDAO010000380.1:0-4195 GCA_964503015.1 uncultured Nocardioides sp.
CGCGGAGCTCGTCGCGGCGGTGGATGAGGTAGACCTTGGAGCCGAAGCGGGTGAGGAAGGTGGCCTCCTCGACGGCGGAGTCGCCGCCGCCGACGACCGCGATGGCCTGCTCGCGGAAGAAGAACCCGTCGCAGGTGGCGCACCACGAGACGCCGCGGCCGGAGAGCTCCTCCTCGCGGGGCAGGCCGAGCTTGCGGTAGCCCGAACCGGTCGCCAGGATCACCGCGCGCGCGGTGTAGGTGTCGGTCGCGGTCTTCACGACCTTCACGTCGCCGGTGAGGTCGACCTCGACCACGTCGTCGGCGACCAGCTCCGCGCCGAACCGCTCGGCCTGGGCGCGCATCTCGTCCATCAGGGCCGGGCCCATGATGCCGTCGCGGAAGCCGGGGAAGTTCTCCACCTCGGTGGTGTTCATCAGCGCACCACCGGCGGTCACGGAACCCTCGAAGACGAGCGGCTGGAGCGACGCACGGGCCGCGTAGACGGCAGCGGTGTAGCCCGAGGGCCCGGAGCCGATGATGATGACGTTGCGGGTCTCCGACGAGGTGCTCATGGGCGGTCAGCTGCTCCTGGGGTTGCTGGGGGCGATCGGTGCTGGGAGGTGCACCGTGCTCAACCGATCGTAGGCCAGCGTTGTTCCTGCCCGGCCCGGACGGGTCAGGGGGCCGGGAGGGTGAGGGTGCGCACCGGCTGCTGCGTGCCGCACACGTAGATCGCGACTCCCTGGGCCGTGCCCTCGGGCGGCTGGAACAGCACCACACCGGGCTGGCCGTCGACCTGCGCGGTCACCCGCCGGCCCTCGCCCAGCTCCGGCACGCGGCAGGTGCGCATCATCTCGAGCGCCTGGCGCCGCTGGGCGCGCGCGGAGTACGACGACGACGAGCGCAGCGCCTCGACCTCCGCCTCCAGGGCGGGGTCGCTGCTGGAGAGGGTCGGCACACCCGCGAGCGGTGCCGGGTTCGGGGACTTGCTCTGCGGTGCCAGCTCCTGGCCCGACGAGCGGTCCTCACCGGCGTCCCCCTCGGGGGTAGCGCCGGACCCCGCACCGGCGTCGTCCTCGGCCATCGAGGTGCTGCGGTCGGCACTGCCGGCGCTCGAGCCGGCGTCGTCGCCCTGGCCGACGGGCAGGACCTGGCCCAGGGCCACGCCGGCCACCACGACGGCAGCCGCGGCGAGCAGGCCGGTGCCGACCAGTCGCCGGCGGCGTGCGCCGAGGTCGACGACGGCTGCCGCCCGGGGCTGCGCGGCCGAGGGATCACCGGTGGGCCCGCTGGTCGGGTCGCTGGTCGGGATGCTGGTCGGGGTGCTGGTCGACCGATCGGCGACCAGCTCGGCAAGGGTCTCGTCGAGGCGCGCGACGACCTCGGGGGGCGTGGACCCGTCGTGCCGGGCGTCGGCGAGCAGGCGCCGTACGGCGTCGTGCTCGGGGGTCAGGTCGGGGGAGTCGGTCACCGGGTCACCTCCTCGAGGTCGGCGGGTCGGGTCTGCAGGGCGGGGTGCGGCGCGGGGGCCGGCCGGTCAGGACGTGGGCGGGCCCCGCGGGCGGAGCATGGGTTGGACGGGGCCGTCGGGGGGCGGGTTCCCGTGAGGGGCGTCACCGGGCGGCTGGTGCAGGTCGAGCAGGAGGGCGGCCAGCTTGGTGCGCCCGCGGGAGCAGCGTGACTTCACCGTGCCCTCGGCGCATCCGAGCATCTCCGCGACCTCCGCCACGGGGTAGCCCTCCATGTCGACGAGCACGAGTGCGGCGCGCTGGTCGGGTGGCAGGGTGGCGAGCGCGGCCAGCACGCGACGACGTCGTTCGGCGTCCTCGGCCGCCTCGTCGGGGCGGTCGTCGTGCGCGGCCGTGGCCACGAGCGTGCCGCGGTCCTCGACGTCGTCGGGCAGCGCCTCGAGGCGGCGGATCTTCGCGGCGCGGATCCGGTCGAGGCAGGCGTTGACCACGACGCGGTGCAGCCAGGTGGTCACCGCAGCCTCGCCACGGTAGGAGCCCGCCCGGCGGAACGCGGCGATCATGCCGTCCTGGAGGCCGTCGGCGGCGTCCTCGGGGTTGCCCATGGTGCGCAGCGCCACGGCCCAGAGGCGGTCGCGGTGCCGCGCGAAGAGCACTCCGAACGCGTCGGCGTCGCCGTCGACGTGGGCGCGCAACAGGTCGTGGTCGGAGCGGTCGTCGCCCGTCGGAGCGCTCACCCGAGCACCTGCACCTCGGCGATGGTGCCGCGGAACTCGCCGTCGACCTCGGGCAGCAGGGTCAGCCACACCGTCACGTAGCGCCCCGAGACCGCCTCGTCGAGGTCGATCGTCAGGTCGCCGGTGCCGGAGGCGGTGCCCACCGGGGTGAGCTCGCTGACGCCGGTGGGCGGGGTGGAGGTGACGTAGGTCGCCAGGGAGGTCTGCCCACCCTCGGTGGTCACCACGACCTGGCGCACGCCCTTGGCGGCGCCCAGGTCGACGACCACCCCGACACCGGTCTTGAGGCCGGCGGGCCCGAAGTTCTGGAGGTACGACGACGTGCTCCACGTCGTGGCGGGGTCGCCGTCGACGACGTTGGGGACCTGCTCGGGGTTCTCCTCGCGCGGCTCGGAGCCCTGCGGGTCGAAGTCGTCGGCGGCCAGCCCGGTGAACGGCGTCGGGGACGCCGCAGCGGTGGGGCTGGCGGACGCCGTCGGCTCGTCGTCGGAGCCGGGGGTGGGCGGCGTGAGGCCCAGCTGGTAGGCCGCCACGGCGGCGACCAGGACGAGCAGGCATCCCGCGACGATCATCGCCAGCCGGATCCAGCTCCGGCCCGGGACCTGGTCGCCGGTGTCGTCCAGGCCCTCGCCGGTGGCCCACCGGTCCTCGGTCCACGATCCCGAGCCCCAGGCACCGGTGTCGCGGGAGACCGGGCGGACGCCGGAGTCCTGGGAGGCGTCCCACGGCCAGTAGTCCTTGCCGGCGGCGGCAGCCTTGCTGCCCGCGCGCGGACGTCGTACGGGCTCGCCCTCGGGCGGGTCCGGCGCGAACAGCGGCTTGGGCGTCGGCTCGTCGAGCGGGGGAGGCGGTGCCGGCTTGTCGCTGCGGGCCCGCAGCCAGTCGACCTCGTCGTCCTCGTGGAAGACCGGCATCCCGGCCTCGGTCGGCAGGTCGGTCGACGGCGTCGGCGCGGCTGTCGCACCGGCCGGCGGCGCGACGACCGTGGCGTCCGGGTCCTCAGGGTCCTCCGGGCCCGTCGCGGGGGCAGGCCCTGACGTGTCCTCGGGAGCGCCGTCCGTGCTCGGGGCGTCGCGCGACGCGTCCTGCTCCTCGGGCTGCTCGTCGGGCTGATCCTGGAGGGGCGTCTCGGCGGTGCCCTGCGCGACGTCCGCGGGAGGGACGTCGGGCTCACCCGGCGCGACGCTCCCCGCGACCAGCGGCTGGGTCGCGAGGGGCCGAGCGGCCGGGAGCGGCGCCTGGACGGGCACCTGGGCGCCGGTCAGGTCGCCGACGAAGCCGTGCAGCAGGTCGGAGATCGCGCGGGCGCTGTGGTGCACCGGTTCGCCGGTGGTCGTGGCCTGCGGGTTGAGCACCTGGTCGCAGAGCTGGTCGAGGGGGCGGGGGATGCCGGCACGCACCCGGCGCGGGCGCAGCACGGCGCCGTGCACCTCGGGCGCGGGGGGTACGGCCGATCGCGAGACGCCGGCCCACTTGCCGGTGAGGGCGCAGTAGAGGAGGCCGGCGAGGTCGATCTCGTCGACGCTGATCCGGCCCGGCGGCAGGCCCGCCAGCGCCGCCTCCACGCCGAAGCCGATGATCCGGACCTGGCCGTGCTGGTCGATCAGCACGTTCTCCGGGGTGAGCCGGCCATGGGCGAGCCCGGCGGCGTGCGCCTCCGCGATGCTGTCGGCCACCTCGGCCACGACCCAGGCCGCGCGGCGCGGGGCCAGCGGCCCCTCCCGCGTGAGCAGGATGTCGAGGGAGTCACCCTGACCCCACTCGTTGACGACGTAGCACCGACCGTCGGCCACCTCGGCGTCGAGCACCCGCAGCAGCCGGCGGTTGATCACCGGCCCGGCGCGGCGGGCGGCCTCGAGGAGCGACCGGGAGCGCTCGTCGTCGGCGCCGAGGATGTGCACGGCGACCGGCCGGTGGAGCACGAGGTCGTGCGCGCGCCAGAACCTGCCGGACCCGTTCTCGGCCAGCAGGTCGTCGAGGCGGTAGCGCTCGGCCAGCACGTCGCCGG
>CAZDAO010000381.1:0-4186 GCA_964503015.1 uncultured Nocardioides sp.
TTCGAGACCGGCGCCGGCGGCTCGGCGCCCAAGCACGTGCAGCAGCTGGTGGAAGAGAACTACCTCCGCTGGGACAGCCTCGGGGAGTTCTTCGCGCTGGCCGCCTCGCTCGAGCACCTCGCCGGCTTCGCCGACAACGACCGCGCCCGGATCCTCGGCGACACCCTCGACAAGGCGACCGAGACCTTCCTCAACGAGGACCGCTCCCCGGGCCGCAAGCTCGGCACGATCGACAACCGCGGCTCGCACTTCTACCTCGCCCTGTACTGGGCCGAGGAGCTGGCGAAGCAGACCGAGGACGCCGAGCTGGCCAGCGCCTTCGCCTCGCTGGCCGCCTCGCTGCGCGAGAACGAGCAGGCGATCGTCGAGGAGCTGCTCGCGGTCCAGGGCAAGCCGGCCGACATCGGTGGCTACTTCCGACCCGACCCCGAGAAGGCCGCCGCGGTGATGCGGCCGTCGGCGACCTTCAACGAGGCCATCGCCTCGCTCGGCTGAGCGCCGACAGCACGCACGAGATGACCACGGGGGAGCAGGGGTTGCCGCGAGCACCCCTGCTCTCCTCGGTCTGGCTGGTCCTCGGCAACCTGCTGCCGATCTGGGCGGTGTGGGCCGGTCACATGTCGGTCGGCGACGTCTTCGTCGTCTACTGGGTCGAGAACCTCGCCTACTGGGTGATCACCATCGTCAAGGTGCGCACCGCCCGCGGCGCCGGCCGGACCGGTGCGGCGCGGTTGACGATGAACGGCAAGCCGGTCGACGCCTCGGACCCGCGGATGCTGGCCTTCTCGCGCTGAGCCACCTCGGGTCGCTGTGGCTCAACTGGTACGACGGCGGCGAGCGGTGGCGGGTGTCCCCGGGCACCGCGATGTGGCAGCCCTACCCGCGGATGCTGGTGCTGCTCCTGGGCCTCAAGACGGTGGTCGACCTGGTCCTGCACCTGTGGGAGCGGCGACGCGCGGCGACCGCCGATCCCGTGGCCGACCCGGCGTGATCCGCGCCACGGAGCCCGGCGCCACGCCGCGGCCCGGGAACAAAACCGGCGTCCGTGGCTCTTGCGAGTCGGTGATGACCACGACTGCCGCCAGCACGGACCTGACCGCCGACGACCCGGTCGACCTCGACGTCGCGTCGGTGACCGCCCGCCACTTCGGCCTGGCGGTCCTCGCGCTCGCCATGGGCGGCTTCGCCATCGGCACGACCGAGTTCGTCACCATGGGCCTGCTGCCGCAGATCTCCGACGGCGTGGGCGTCTCCATCCCCACCGGCGGCCACGTCATCTCGGCGTACGCCGTCGGGGTGGTCGTGGGCGCCCCGGTGCTGGCGTTCCTGGGCGCCCGGCTGCCCCGCCGGGCACTGCTGGTGGCGCTGATGGTGGCCTTCGCCCTCGGCAACGGCGTGAGTGCGCTCGCCACGTCCTACGAGCAGCTGATGGCCGCGCGGTTCGCCGCCGGGTTGCCGCACGGCGCGTACTTCGGTGTGGCGTCGCTGGTCGCGGCGAGCATGGCGCGGCCGTCCCGCAAGGGTCGCGCGGTGTCGCAGGTGATGCTCGGCCTCTCGGTCGCCAACGTGCTCGGGGTCCCCGCCGCCACCCTCCTGGGCCAGGAGCTCGGGTGGCGGGCCGCCTTCTGGGCCGTCGCCGGTCTCGGCCTGGTGACGCTGGCCCTGGTCACCTGGTTCGTGCCGTCGTGCCCCGGCGACGCCGACGCGAGCGGCCGCCGCGAGCTGTCTGCCTTCCGGATCCCGCAGGTCTGGCTGACCCTGCTGGCCGGCGCCGTCGGCTTCGGCGGCATGTTCGCCGTCTACTCCTACATCGCCCCGGTGGTCACCGACGTCGCCGGTCTGGGGGAGCGGTCGGTGTCGCTCTACCTGCTGTCCTTCGGGCTCGGCATGGTCGCCGGCACCTGGGTGGCGGGCATCATGGCCGACTGGTCGATCTTCCGGTCGCTGATCATCGGCGGGAGCGGCATGGCGATCGCCCTCCTCGGCTTCTGGCTCGCCGCACCGCACGGCTGGGCGGCGCTGCCCTTCGCCTTCCTCATCACCACCCTCGGCTCGGTGCTCGTGATCAACCTCCAGCTCCGGCTGATGGACGTCGCCGGTGACGCGCAGACCCTCGGCGCCGCCATGAACCACGCCTCGCTCAACATCGCCAACGCGCTCGGGGCGTGGCTGGGCGGCGTCGTCATCGCGGCCGGATGGGGCCTGCGGGCGCCGGCGCTCGTCGGTGTGCTCCTGTCGCTGGCGGGGGTGGCGATCCTGCTCGTCTCGGCCCGGCTCCACGTGCGCGAGCACCGGGCACCGGGTGCCCGTCGTTCCCGATGATGTTGCGTGGAGTTAACACAGGCGGAACTCTTGCGTAGCGCGGGCTTGTAACGATCCAATCCATGTGGGGCGGGCTGGCCGCCCCAGATCTTCCTGAGGGGGACGTCATGGATGAGAAGAGGATCGATCACGAGGTGAGCCGCCGCCGCCAGCTGTACGACCGCAACGTGCACGACGTCGTCAGCCTCCTCGAGCGTCGCCAGGAGCTGCGCGGGGTCTACCCGATGGCCGACCTGGTCGCCGACAACGTGGGCTGGCTGGTCTGAGCCCGGGCTAGAGCAGCCAGCAGTTGCTGACCTGCGGCAGCCCGGCGAAGCGCGCCTCGAAGAACGGGAGTGCCTCGGCGAGGTGCGGCACCATGCCGCCGACGTGCGCCGGCGCGAGGTTGGTGGAGAAGCGGACGTTGGCGCCCTTGCCGCACCACGACCGCGCCATCGTCCTGCCCACGCCGTAGGGGATGGTGTCGTCGAGCGCGGAGTGGGTGACGAGCACCGGGACGCTCGGCCGGAGCGTGCCGATGCGCTGCGCCTCGATGATCGAGGCGAACGGCTCCTGCTCCATCAGCTCCGACATGGGACGGCCGTCCGCGCTGAGGTCCTTCGACTTCGTGAACGCGTGGTCGAGGAGGTCGAAGACGCAGTCCTGCTCGACGCTGTCCATCGTGGCCCGGCCCGCCGCGTTGAGGTACGGCGAGAGGTCGAGGTCGTGGCTGGCGGCCAGGCCCCTCAGCGCGAAGAAGGCGAAGGCGGAGAACAGTCCGCCGTCGAGGTTGGTCGCGACCCGCGCCAGGTCGGCGGGCACCGCGCCGACGACCGCCCCGCGCAGCCGCAGCTCGGGGGCGTAGGTCGGGGCCAGCTCGACCGCGGCCGCCGCTGCCCCGCCGCCCTGGGAGTAGCCCATCAGCCCCACCGGGCTCGAGGAGCTCAGGCCGGTGCCCGCCAGTCGCTGCGCGGCCCGTACGGCGTCGAGCGTGGCGCGACCCTGTGCGACGCGGTCCATGTAGGTGTGCACCCCGGCCGTGCCGAGCCCTTCGTAGTCGGGCATCGCGACGGCGTACCCGCGCTGGAGGAGGCCCTCGATGCCGATGCCCTCGTACTCGATGCCCTCGGAGAACAGCCGCGACGGCGCACAGCGGTCGGCCATGCCCTGCGTGCCCGGTGCGTAGCCGATCACCGGGCGGGAGCCGATGCCGATCCACCGCGTCTTCGGCACCAGGACCGTGCCGGAGACGGCGATCGCCCGCCCGGAGCGGTTGGTCGTGCGGTAGAGGACCCGGTTCGCGTCACGGACCAGGCTGGTGGCGTCGAGCGGGTCGAGCAGGAAGCTCACCTTCTCGCTGCGGATCACCGCGCCGTTGGCGCCGGGCAGTGTGGCCGGTGCCTCGTAGAACGCGGGGCGGGGCGGCTCGGGGACGACGGCATCGGCCGGCGCCGCGCCGAGTGCGGCGAACGCCACCGCGAGGCTGACGAGTGCTGCGAGAGGCGTCGCGGTGCGACGCCGTGCGGACATGGTCTCCATCGGTGGTTCCCTCCCTGGGGCCGGACCCGGACCGGCCGATGCGAGGGAACCTACTCGTGAGTCACATCACCACGCAGTGTGATGTCCGTCACATGCCGTAGGTCATGCCCATCGCCGTACGGACCTCGTCGAGCGTGGCCTCGGCGACCTCGTTGGCGCGGGCGTTGCCACGACGCAGCGCGTCCACCAGGTAGCCCGGGTCGGCCTCGAGCTCGGCCCGGCGGGCGCGCAGGGGGGCGAGCTCGGTGTTGATCGCGTCGGTGAGCCGGCTCTTGAGGGCACCGCCGCCGCCGTCGCCGATCTCGTCCGCGACGACAGCCGGGTCGGTGCCCTCACACAGCGAGAT
>CAZDAO010000382.1:0-4169 GCA_964503015.1 uncultured Nocardioides sp.
ACACGAAGCAGCCGCCATGGCCGACGCCATCGACCACGGCGTCGAGCTCTACTTCTCGGCGCCGGTCACTGACCGGCCGTCCTAGCCGCGCCGCCCGGTCAGGACCCACTGCAGCTGCACGTCGTGACCGGGCGCGACGCCGTGCGCACGGTCGAGCTCGAGGACCTCGTGAAGCGGGGTGACGGTGACGTCGGCGAGCCCGCCGCGTCCCATCGCGTCGGCCACCTCCTCGATCGAGCGCGCGTCGGCGAGCGGCAGGTGGCCCTCGGGCCGCTCGCCGTAGAGCTCGCCCAGGCCGTCGGTGAACCAGGTGCTGTCCGCCATCGCCACCACTCCCCCCGGCCGGAGCAGGCGCAGCCAGCGCGCCACCGCCGCCTCGGGGTCGCGCAGCGTCCACATCACGTAGCGGCCCACGACGGCGTCGAACGACCGCTCGGGGAAGTCGGGCGCGACGGCGTCGCCAGTGAGGAACCGGGGCGGGTGGGCATCGTGCGCGGCGTGCTGCCGGGCGATCTCGAGCATTCCGTCGGAGAGGTCGATGCCGGTCACCCGATGGCCGAGACCGGCGAGCAGCCGGGCGACGTGGCCGCTGCCCGCGCCGACGTCGAGCACGTCGGACGGCGCAGGCGGCAGGACCTGCGACCAGATCCGGCCCCAGACCTCGACGTCGAGGTCGCGCCGCTCGGGACGCTGTTGGTAGGCGTCGTAGGACGGTGCCCGCTCGGTCCAGTAGGCGTTGATCGAGTCCTGGAGCGTCGCGGCAGCTGTGGGGTCGGTCATGCGGTCAGGTCTTCCCTGGTCGGGGTCGTGGGGTGCGGGCGGAAGAGCAGGTGCAGCTCGCCGCGGGCCTCGACGCGCTCGACACCGATGCCGTACACGGGCTCGAGGACGGCGGGACGCAGGACGTCGTCGACCGTGCCCGTCGCGACGATCCCCCCACCGCCGAGCAGGACGAGGTCGTCGCAGTAGCGGGCGGCGAGGTTGAGGACCTCGTGCTGGAAGCGGATGTCGAGGTGGTTGGTCGGCTCGTCGAGGAGCAGGTGGGTGGCCTGCTGGGCGAGGGCGCGCGCGATCAGCACGCGCTGGCGCTCGCCGCCGGAGAGGCCGGCGTACGACCGGTGCGCGAGGTGCTGCGCTCCCACGCGCGACAGGGCGTCCGCGGCCACCTCGTGGTCGGCGCGACCCGTGCGCTGGAAGGTCGCCAGGTGCGGCCCGCGCCCGAGGAGCACCATCTCCGCGACGCTCATCGCGTTCTCGCCGCCGGCCTCCTGCACGACGACCGCGACCCGCCGCGCGGCGTCGCGGGGCGCGAGGTCAACGAGGCGGTCGCCGTCGACGGTCACCTCACCGGTCGGGCTGGCCAGCGCGCCGTGCAGCAGCCGGAGCAGGGTCGTCTTGCCGCTGCCGTTGGGCCCGATCAGGCCGAGCACCCGTCCGTGCGGCGCGGCCAGGGAGACCGCGTCGAGGACGCGCTGTCCGCCGTAGGCCCAGGACAGGTCCGACCCGGTGATCACGAGCCCTGCCCGAAGCGCTCCACGATCCGCTCGAGGCCCTCGAAGACGAGCGGGCTCGGCGGCTCGGTGAAGTTGAACAGCTGGGTCATCACGTCGCCGTTGCGCACCGCGGTGAGCTCGTCGGCCCCCGGGAGCCCGGTGACCGCGTCCTCGACCGGGCCCGGCTCGCCCTCGCTGTGGAGCAGCACCAGGACGTCGGGGTCGCGACCGAGGAGCTCCTCGAGGGTGACCTCGAAGACGCGCTCCTCGACGTCACCGAAGACGTTCTCGAAGCCGGCCGCCTCGAGCTGCGGGTGGGCCATGCTGAGGGTGCCGTAGGCGTACGTCGTGCCCCCGCCCATAGTCGGGTAGAGCACCGCCGCGGTGCGACCCGCGCCGCCGTCGACCTCCGCGGTGGTCTCGGCGAGGTCGGACTCGAGGTCCGCGATCGCCTCCTGCGCCTCGGCGTCGCGGCCGAAGACCTGCCCGTAGACCTCGAGCTGGGCGTACACGTCCTCGAACGCCGGCTCCGTGGCGTCCGTCTCGCACAGAGCAGGCTCCTCGACCAGCGGGATGCCGACCGCGCCCAGGGTGTCGCGGGAGAGGTTGTCGACCTCGCCGAGGACCAGGTCCGGCTCCTGGCCGATCACGACCTCCTGGGAGATCTGGAGGTGGCCGCTGCTGTCCATCTGGTCGGTCAGCAGCGGGATGTCCTCGAGCTCGGCGAGCGTCTCGTCGTCGTAGTAGTCCGCGGGGTAGGCCCCGGCGCGCGCGGTCACCCGGTCCATCACACCGAGCTCGTGGAGGAACGGGACGGCCGAGCTCTTCAGCAGCACCAGCCGCTCGGGCGCCCGCTCGAAGGTCACCTCGGCGCCGCAGTTCTCGATCGTGACCGGGTAGGACCCCGAGCTGGTCGACGACGGCTCGGAGCCGTCGGTGTCGGCGCCGCACGCAGCGAGCGACCCGGCGAGCAGCAGCGCGGCGGCGCCGCCGCGGGACGGGCGGGACAGGGGCACGGGAGTCTCCTCAGCGGTGGTGGGTCAGGCAGCCGTCGCATGGAGGCGACGGATGAGCACGAGCAGGAAGGGAGCGCCGACGAGCGAGGTGATGATCCCGATCGGGATCTCCTGCGGAGCGAAGAGCGTGCGGGCGAGCACGTCGGCCCAGACGAGCAGGATCGCGCCCATCAGCGCGGCGACGACGACCACCCGCACGTGGGCGCCTCCGACGGCACGGCGGGCGAGGTGCGGCACGACCAGGCCGACGAAGCCGATGCTTCCCGCGGCCGACACCACGACCCCCACGCACAGCGCCACCGCGACGAGGAGCTCCAGGCGCAGCCGCTCGGGTCGTACGCCGAGGGTGTGGGCGGTCTCGTCACCGACCGCGAGCGCGTCGAGCCGCCGCCCCCAGAGCATGAGCAGGACCGTGGACCCGACGACGACCACCGCGACCACCGCGATCGGCAGGCCCCACCGCGCGAGCCCGAGCGACCCGAGCAGCCAGAACATCACGGACCTCGCGCCCTCGGCCGAGCCGGAGGCGAAGATCAGGAAGCTGGTGAGCGCGTAGAGGGCGTAGCCGACGGCCACGCCGGCGAGCAGGAGCCGGACCGAGGTGACCCGGCCGGCGGTGCGGGCGACGAGGAATACCAGCAGGGACGCGAGCAGGGCACCGAGGAAGGCCGTCACCTGCAGGGCGTGCTCGGCGAAGCCCGCGCCGACGCCGAAGAGGATGGCGGCTGCGGCGCCGCTCGAGGCGCCGGAGTTCACCCCGAGGAGGTACGGGTCGGCCAGCACGTTGCGCACCATCGCCTGGAGCGCGACACCGCAGATCGCCAGGCCCGCGCCGACCAGGACGCCGAGCAGCACCCGCGGCAGCCGTACCTGCCACACAATGGCGTCGACCGGGGCGGACCAGGAGCGCTCCCCCGGCCAGCCCACCACGTGATGACCGATGACCTCGGCGACCGTCACGGACGGGACCGCCACGGCGCCGATCCCGACTCCCGCGAGCACGGTGGCCACGAGTCCCACGGCAAGGCCCGCGACCCACGCGGACGTGCGGCGTCGTACGCGCTCGAGCCCGAGGACATCCCGGGGCAGCGCCAGGGTGTGCGATGCCACGCACTCTCCCCCCGTCGACATCCTGTTGTTGCAACTGACTTGCAACAGCAACAGGCTAGCGATGACGTCGATCCACTTGGGACGGGGGTGGCCCGAGCTCGTGGGTTCGTCCTTGTCCCGCCGCCCCACGGCGCGTACGCTCGCGATATATCGTGATAGGTCTCCGATAGATCACCGACTGTCACGAGCGCCACGCATCGAACGACACGACACGAGGGAGCACGACATGGGACACCACTGGCCCGGAGCCGACTGGCCCGGCGACGATCGAGACGACCACCGGTCCGGCCACCGCTCGGGTGGCGGCAGCAGCTGGAGCGGGTGGAACCCCGGCCCCGCGCGACGGCACGGCGGCCCCCCGCCGTGGCTGGGCGAGCTGCTCGGCTTCGCCACCGCGCCGGCGCGGCCGCAGCAGCGCGGCCCGCGGGTGCGCCGTGGCGACGTGCGCACCGCGATCATCGACGTGCTGCACCGTGCCCGGAAGTCCGACGAGCCGATCAACGGCTACCAGGTCATCCAGGAGATCGCCGAGCTGAGCAACGGCGAGTGG
>CAZDAO010000383.1:0-2934 GCA_964503015.1 uncultured Nocardioides sp.
GGCCGCGGACTCCGAGATCGGCACCAGCGAGTGGCTCACCGTCGACCAGGCCCGCATCGACGCCTTCGCCGATGCCACCGGCGACCACCAGTGGATCCACGTCGACGTGGACGCCGCCGCGGCCGGGCCGTTCGGCACCACGATCGCCCACGGCTTCCTCACCCTGAGCCTGCTCCCCCACTTCGCCTCGCAGGTCTTCCGCCTCGAGACGCCCGGAGCACGGCTCAACTACGGCCTCGAGAAGGTCCGCTTCCCCAGCCCGGTGCCGGTCGACAGCCGCCTGCGCTCGCACGTCCGCTTCGGCGAGATCCGCGAGCTCCCCCAGGGCAAGCAGCTCATCGTCGAGCACACCGTCGAGGTCGAGGGCCAGGACAAGCCGGCCTGCGTGGCCGCCCACGTGGTGCTGCTGCTCGCCTGAGGCGCGGCCCGGGTCAGCGCGACAGCACCGCCCGGGCGAACACCTCCAGCACGTCCTGCGGCTGGGCCGCGAGGTAGGCCTCGCCACCCGTGACGTGGGACATCTGCTTCAGTGCGGCCAGGTCGGCGTCGCCGCTGATCGCGATGCCCACCAGCCGCTCCGGGCGGTCGGGGTCGCGCAGCGCCCGCAGCCGGTCGAGCAGGGCCGGCAGGCCGATCGAGCCCGGGTCCTCGTTCTGGCCGTCGGTCATCAGCACCACGGCGTTGGAGTAGTGCGGCCGCCAGCGGCGCAGGGCCTCCCGGTAGGCCGCCAGCGCGGTGTCGTAGAGCCCGGTCCCGCCGTCGGTGAGGCCGGGCAGCTCGGCCGCCCGCTGCCGCAGGGCGTAGCGCTGGGTGCGGCCGAAGCGCAGGTCGTCCAGGCGCCGCAGCGGCTCGAGCTCGCGCCAGTCGCGGCCGGGGCCGCCCTTGTCGATGGAGAAGACCCACAGCCCCACCCGGGCGTGGTCGGGCAGGAAGGACAGGCCGATGCCGGCCGCGTCGGCGAGCAGGTCCATGCGGGTGCCCGCGCCGGCGGAGAAGTCCATCGACCCCGACGCGTCGACGACGGCGAGGATCGACGAGGGCACCGCGAGCGTGCGCCACGACTGCACGGTGCCCACGACGGCCTTGCCCGTCGGGGTCGGCAGGACCGTCCTGACGCCCGACACCGAGCCCGGCGAGGTCCGGTCGCCCGGTGCCCGGAGGCCCTGCGCGTGGAGCTCGGCGCGCCCGTCGGGACCGCCGAGCCAGTCGGCCAGCGCGCGGGCGACCTCGCGGGTGGCCGGGTCGGCGTCCGGGCCCACCGCCAGCGGGAAGTCGAGCGCGGGGGCACCGACCGCGGGCGTCAGGTCACGCAGGTCGCCGCGGCCCTGGACCGTGGCGAGCTCCTGCTCGGTCGTGACCACGAGCCGCGGCGAGCGCCGGGGGAACATCGTGGGCGACACCTCGATGTCGTCCCCACGCGAGCGGCGGGCGCCGTACTCCTGCGCGAACGGTACGACGAGCTGGCGGGCGTCGACGGCGCTGCGACCGACCGCACGGGCCTCCGCCTGCGGCGCCATCACGGCCAGCGTGCCGGCGACGCTCGACTCGGGGTCGGGCACCGACACCAGGCCCGCGCCCTCCGCGTCGCCCCACGAGGCGAACCGGCGTGCGGCCGGCCCGCCGACGAGGAGGACCGGCGTGTGCGCCAGGGTCCGGGCCACGACGCGGGGTCGCGCATCGCCGAGGTAGGCGCGCGTGGTCAGGTAGCGCGCCTCCGGGATCCAGATGTCGGGCACGTCGCCCCCTGTCGCGATTCCGAGAGCCACACCAAGCCCGCCGCGCACGTCCGGCTCCACCCGGGTGCAGTCCGGTGCGGCCTCCTCGACCGCCTTCAGCACGGCGCCGTACAGCTCCGGACCGACCGTGAGCTCGACCGTGTCGTAGGCGCCGCACCCCTCCGCGCCGGCCGCCGAGGTGCCGTCTCGCGACATCAGCAGGTAGGACGCGCCGGCACCGACCAGGACGCCGATCACCAGGAGGAGGACGACGAGGACGGGTGTCCTCGGGTTCGCGCGGCCCCCGTCGCGCTCGTCAAGGTTGTTCATGGGACCCCCTCGCCCCTTGAGACACCCGCGACGCTAGGCCGGAAGGTAAAGGAACGAGGGGGTTACCGGCGGGTCTTCGCCAGTGTTGATGAGGAACGCCCGGTCAGGAGATCCGGTCGAGCACCAGGTCGGTCGGGGTGAAGGACCCGCCCTCCCCGATGTCGTAGCCGCCCTCGAGGGAGGCGAGGGCACGCTCGAAGCGCGCGTCCTCGTCGGTGAGCAGTGTGAACAGCGGCTCGCCCTCGGTCACCGGGTCACCGGGACGCGCGTGCCAGACGACGCCCGCCCCGGCCTGGACCGGGTCCTCCTTGCGGGCCCGGCCGGCGCCGAGGCGCCAGGCGGCGAGGCCGACGGCCATCGCGTCGAGTCGCGTCAGCGTGCCGCTGGCGGGGGCGGTGACGACGTGTGACTCCTTCGCCTGCGGCAGCGAGGCGTCGGGGTCGCCGCCCTGGGCGCGGATCATCGCCTTCCAGGCGTCCATCGCGGAGCCGTCGGCCAGCTTGTCGGCCGGGTCGACGTCGTCGCGACCGGCCCCGGCGAGCATCTCCCGCGCCAGGGCGAGGGTCAGCTCGACCACGTCGGCCGGACCGCCGCCGGCCAGCACCTCGACCGACTCGGCGACCTCGATCGCGTTGCCGGCGGTGCGGCCCAACGGCGTCGACATGTCCGTGAGCAGCGCGACCGTGTGGACGCCCGCGTCGGTGCCGAGCGCCACCATCGTCTCGGCGAGCTCGCGGGCGCTGCCGAGCTCCTTCATGAACGCCCCGCTGCCGACCTTCACGTCGAGCACCAGCGCGCCGGTGCCCTCGGCGATCTTCTTGCTCATGATCGAGCTCGCGATCAGCGGGATCGCCTCGACCGTGCCGGTCACGTCGCGCAGCGCGTAGAG
>CAZDAO010000383.1:2944-4166 GCA_964503015.1 uncultured Nocardioides sp.
TGTCGGCGGGCGCGAGCCCGTCGCCCGCGGCGCAGATCACCGCGCCGACGTCCTCGAGGATGGCGAACATCTCCTCGTTGCTCAGCGCCGCGCGCCACCCGGGGATCGACTCGAGCTTGTCGAGGGTGCCGCCCGTGTGGCCCAGCCCGCGTCCCGAGAGCTGCGGCACGGCGACACCGCACGCGGCGACCAGTGGCGCGAGCGGGAGGGTGATCTTGTCGCCCACCCCACCGGTCGAGTGCTTGTCGGCCGTGGGCCGCGACAGTGTGGAGAAGTCCATCCGCTCGCCCGAGGCGATCATCGCCGCGGTCCAGCGCGCGATCTCGGTGCGGTTCATGCCGTTGAGCAGGATCGCCATCGCGAGGGCCGACATCTGCTCGTCGGCCACCTCGCCGCGGGTGTAGGCGTCGATCACCCAGTCGATCTGGCTGTCGCTCAGCTCCTGCTTGTCGCGCTTGGCGAGGATCACCTCGACGGCGTCGTGTGCGGGCATCAGCGGGTCCCTCCATCGGTGGCCACGTGGGCCAGGTCGTCGGGTCCGAAGGCATCGGGCAGCACCTCGGACATGGGCCTGACCCCCGAGACGGTCCAGACCAGCAGGTCACGCCCGCCGTGCTCGAACAGCAGCTGGCGGCAGCGCCCGCACGGCATGATGATCTCGCCTGCGCCGTTGACGCACACGAAGTGGGTCAGCCGGCCGCCGCCGCTCGCGTGGAGCTGCGAGACCAGGCCGCACTCGGCGCACAGCACCACGCCGTACGCCGCGTTCTCGACGTTGCAGCCCGCCACCACGCGGCCGTCGTCCACCCGGGCGGCCGCGCCGACGGGGTACCCGGAGTAGGGCGCGTAGGCGCGGCGCATCACCTCGACCGCCGTCGCCTTGAGGTCGTCCCAGTCGCCCTGCTCCCACTGCTCGTCCACGCGGCCACTATGGCGCATACGAGGATCGGCAGGTCTTCGGCAGGTTCCGCCGAAAGATCTCCTGCGACTTTTAGGTCTCAAACACGTCTCAGTCCGTCCGATCCGCGTGACGGGTGGCGTAGGTGCAGGCATCATGACGCCGGAAAGCTGACCCCAAACCGGGGTGCACGAACTTGGAGGCATTTGTGGTGAAGACGAGGAAGGTCGTCTCGAGCGGCCTCGTGGCGCTCCTGGCGGCCGCGACCCTTGCTGCGTGTGGATCGACGCGCCCGAGGGCACGCTCTCCGCGGCGGAGCGGATG
>CAZDAO010000384.1:0-4164 GCA_964503015.1 uncultured Nocardioides sp.
GCGCGAGGGGCGCAGGCCGTTGCGGTCGAGCACGGCGCCGACCTGGGTGCCGTCGGTGAAGACGACGCAGGCGGGCCCGTCCCACGGCTCCATCAGCGTGGAGTGGAACTCGTAGAAGGCGCGGCGCTGGGGGTCCATCTCTCGGTGGTTCTCCCAGGCCTCCGGGATCATCATCAGCACGGCGTGCGGCAGGGACCGCCCGCCGAGGTGGAGCAGCTCGAGGACCTCGTCGAACGACGCCGAGTCCGACGCGCCGGGCGTGCAGATCGGGAAGAGCCGCTCGAGGTCGCCGGGGATGTCGTCGCTGGCGAGGAGGGCCTCACGGGCGCGCATCCAGTTCCGGTTGCCCATGACCGTGTTGATCTCACCGTTGTGGGCGATGAACCGGAACGGATGGGCCAGCGGCCAGCTCGGGAAGGTGTTGGTGGAGAAGCGCGAGTGCACCACGGCCATCGCCGAGGCGACCCGCTCGTCGGTGAGGTCGGGGAAGACCCGGTCGAGCTGGTCGGTGGTCAGCATCCCCTTGTAGGCCAGGGTGCGCGAGGACAGCGACGGGAAGTAGACGTCGGTCTCGGACTCGGCGCGCTTGCGCAGGCAGAACGCCAGGCGCTCGAGGGCCATGCCGGTCACCCGCGCGCCCTTGCCGGCCACGAAGAGCTGCACGAACGTCGGCATGACGCTGCGAGCCGTCGCGCCCAGGGTCGAGTCGTCGACGGGCACCTCGCGCCATCCGAGGACGGCCAGGCCCTCCTCGTCGGCGATCTCCTCGATGCGCTGGCGGGTCTTGGCCACCGTGTCGGGGTCGCCGGGCAGGAACGCCGTCCCGACGGCGTACGAGCGGGCGGGCGGCAGGTCGAAGTCGACGACGGCGCGGAGGAACCCGTCGGGGACCTGCATCAGGATGCCGGCGCCGTCGCCGGAGTTCACCTCGGCGCCCGCGGCGCCGCGGTGGTCGAGGTTGCGCAACGCGGTGAGCGCCTTGGCCACGATGTCGTGGCTGGGCTCACCCGTCAGGGTCGCCACCATGGCGACGCCGCAGGCGTCCTTCTCGTGGCGAGGGTCGTAGAGACCCTGGCTCGGCGGGAATGCGTGCATGGAGGCATTCTCCCGTCGTCGTCTCCGCGCGCCAGTCGGATCCCGGCCGGATCACCGGGCGGACCTCAGGCGTGCAGAGGGGTGGGCGTTACCGCTGGGGACGACGTTGGCCCGAGCGAGACGGAATCTATCACCGGTGACCGGCGCCGGCGCGCCTCGTTTCAGGCCGTGGGACCGGCGGTGCGGCGCTCGCCCGCGTCCTCGGCCCCGTCGGCGGGCTCGGAGCCCGCGGGCGTGTCGGTGTCGGGCTCGCGGGTGCGCACCGTCTCCTCGCGCCCCGGGTGCCGACGGGCCGACCAGACGAAGAACGCCGTCGCCACGACGAAGAGGACGATCGAGGTCCAAACGTTGAGCCGCAGGCCCAGGACGTCGTTCATCTGCACGTCGTCGATGCGGAGGTTCTCGATCCAGGCCCGACCGGCGGTGTAGAGCATGACGTAGAGCGCGAGCACCCGGCCGTGGCCCAGCCGGAACCGGCGGTCCAGCCAGATCAGCAGCGCGAAGGCGGCCAGGTTCCACAGGCACTCGTAGAGGAAGGCCGGGTGGTAGGTCGCCACGTCGAGGTACTGGGCCGGCCGGTGGGCGACGTCGATCTCCAGGCCCCACGGCAGGTCCGTCGGACGGCCGTAGAGCTCCTGGTTGAAGTAGTTGCCCCACCGCCCCAGGGCCTGCGCGACCAGCACGCCGGGGGCGAGCGCGTCGAGCAGCGGCAGCAGCTTGATGCCGCGCATTCGGGCGCCGATCCACACCCCGACCGCGCCGAGGGCGATGGCGCCCCAGATGCCCAGGCCGCCGCGCCAGACGTAGAGCGCGGTGACTGGGTTCTTGTCCTCGCCGAAGTAGAGCTCCCAGTCGGTGATCACGTGGTAGAGCCGCCCGCCGACGAGGCCGAACGGGACCGCCCAGATGGCCAGGTCGCTGACCTCACCCGGGAGTCCGCCGCGCGCGACCCAGCGTCGCTCCCCCAGCCAGATGGCGACGACGATGCCGGCGATGATGCACAGCGCGTAGGCCCGGATCGGCACGGGGCCGAGGTGCCACACGCCCTCGGCCGGGCTCGGGATCGAGAGCAGGGTCACCAGCGGGGACGCGAGGGGCGCATCGATCGTCATGGTCAGCATCATCCTTCGTCGAGCAACATCGTGACGTCGTGGGCCAGCTGCGCCTGGGAGACGTCGTAGTCCCAGAACACCGGCGTCTCGTCGTCGGCGTCGATGGCCATCACCTGGGTGCCGTGGGTGACGTCGTAGCCGCCGCTGGGCAGCCGGTCCCCCTTCTCGATCCCGATGGCCAGGCTGCGGCCCACCTCGACGATGTCGGAGAGGTCGCCGGTGAGCCCGATGATGCTCGGGTCGAAGGCGTCGACGTAGTCCTGCACGACCTGCTCGGTGTCGCGCGCCGGGTCGGTGGTCACGAAGACCACGTCGAGCCGCTCCTTCTGCTCGTCGTCGAGCCGGGTGAGGGTGCCGGCGAGCGTGGCCATCACCTGCCCGCAGATGTCGGGGCAGTTGGTGTAGCCGAAGAACACCAGGGTGAGGTCCTTGTCGGTGTCCTCCGTCAGGCTGTAGGGCGCACCCTCGGTGTCCACGAGCGGGGTCGCGGACACCTCGAAGGGCGGGTCGAGCTCGGTGCCGGTCAGCTCCGCCGCCTCCCCGGCGCCACCGCAGGCGGCGACCAGGCCCAGCAGCGACACGGCCAGCAGGATGCGGGCTCTACGCACGGCGTACGCCCGCGGCGAGGTCGGCGGTGAGCGCGCGCAGGGCCTCGAGGCCGGCAGCCTCGTCGTCGGCGTGGTCGAGCAGGACCCGGACGAACGCCGACCCCACGATGACGCCGTCGGCGAAGCGCGCGACCTCGGCGGCCTGGTCGCCGTTGCTCACGCCGATGCCGACGGCGACCGGGATGTCGCCGGCGGCGCGCACGCGCGCCACCAGCGGCCCGGCGAGGTCGGAGGTCGCCTCACGAGCGCCGGTGACGCCCATGACGGCGGCGGCGTAGACGAAGCCCCGGCTCTCGGCGGCGGTCATCGCGACCCGCTCGTCGGTCGAGCTCGGGGCGACGAGGAAGACCTTGTCGAGGTCGTGGGCGTCGGCCGCGGCGATCCACTCCGTGCCGTGGTCGGGCGTGATGTCGGGCGTGATGAGCCCCGCTCCCCCGGCCTCGGCCAGGTCGGCGGCCCACCGCTCGACGCCGTAGCGCTCGACGGGGTTCCAGTAGGTCATCACCAGCGTCGGCGCGCCGGTCTCGGCCACCGCGCGGACCACCTCGAGCACGTCGCGGGTGCGGACGCCGGCGTCGAGCGCCTGCTGCGCGGCGGCCTGGATGGTCGGGCCGTCCATCACCGGGTCGCTGTAGGGGAGGCCGACCTCGATCGCGTCGCAGCCCGCCTCGACCATCGTGCGCATGGCCCTGATCGAGCCCTCCACGCTGGGGAACCCGGCCGGGAGGTAGCCGATGAGGGCGGCGCGGTCCTCCGCGCGCGCCTGCGCGAACGCGGCGCTCGTCGACGTCACTGGGCCGCCCCCTCCTCGACGTCCTGCTCGACCTGCTCCAGGTCGGCGTCGGGGCCGAGGTCGGCGTCGCCGAGCCCGAACCACTCGATGGCCGTGCCCATGTCCTTGTCACCGCGGCCGCTCAGGTTGATGATGACGGTCGCGTCGGGGCCCTTCTCCTGCCCGAGGCGCTTGGCGACCTCGAGCGCGCCGGCCACGGCGTGGGCGGACTCGATCGCGGGGATGATGCCCTCGGTGCGGCTCAGCAGCGCCATCGCGTCCATCGCCTCGGCGTCCGTCACCGGCGTGTACGTCGCCCTGCCGGACGCGGCGAGCCACGAGTGCTGCGGGCCGACGCCGGGGTAGTCCAGTCCGGCGGAGATCGAGTGCGACTCGACGGTCTGGCCGTCCTCGTCCTGCAGGACGTAGGTGCGGGCGCCGTGGAGCACGCCCGACTCACCGGCGTGGATGGTGGCGGCGTGGCGGCCGGTGTCGACACCGTCCCCCCCGGGCTCGAAGCCGTGGATCTCCACGCCCTCGTCCTCGAGGAAGGCGGTGAACAGGCCGATCGCGTTGG
>CAZDAO010000385.1:0-4153 GCA_964503015.1 uncultured Nocardioides sp.
GGTGACGATCGTGGCGTAGCCGAGGATCTGCTTGTAGTAGGTGCTCTCGTCGATGGTGTCCGGCCGGTTGGCCAGCATCAGCGCGCCGTTGGTGCTGAAGGGGCTGACGTCGACGATGGTGGAGCTGACCGCGAGCGCGGCGACGAAGAAGCCGGCGGACAGGCCGCCCTCGGCCACCAGCGGGATCGCGATCGGGATGATCACCGGCAGCAGCGCCGTCGAGGAGGCGAAGGCCGAGACGACCCCGCCGACGTAGCAGAGGATCAGCGCACCGATGGCGACCGCACCCAGGCCAGCGGCCCACGTCCCGACGAACTCCGGCGAACCGGCGGTCGTGAGGATCGTGGCGTAGGTGCTGACACCGGCGACCAGCAGCACGGTCGGCCAGGCGATCTGCTTGACGGTGTCCTTGTAGGCCTTCGGGGTCAGGATCGAGAGGACGACCGCGGCGGTGATGGCGGCGAAGCCGATGTTCTTGTCGAAGACGAGCGCGACGACGGCCACGGACACGAAGGCCAGCAGGTTCAGGGTGTGCTCGAGGGTCGTGCCCGTGTCCTCGGCGTTCGGCGTGCCGGTGGTGGGGGTGGCGCCGGTGGCCGAGCGGGCGTCCGAGCGGTCGGGGTGCACGCGGGTCGCGGTCGCGCCGGCACCGGATCCGCCGCCGGTCGGGGCACCGGACGCGCCACCGGACGGGGCACCCGCCGGCGCGCCTGCCTCGACGAGCTCGCCGTCGTCGTCCATGCGCAGCTGCATCAGCCGGCGGCCGCCGAGCACCACGAACAGGATCGCGGCCATGAGGGTGTTGACCACCAGGCTGGAGAAGAAGATCGTCAACGGCGTCGTGCCCAGGCCGGCGTCCTCCATCACGGAGTTGGTGATCGTGCCGTAGATGGAGATCGGTGAGAACCCGCCGGCCTGTGCGCCGTGCACGACGAACATGCCCATCATCAGCGGGCTGATGCCGTAGCGACCGGCGAAGCCCAGGGCGATCGGGCCGATGATCGCGCAGGCCGCGGGACTGGCCGCGCCGATCGCGGTGATCACGGCGGTGACCGCGAACATCACCCACGGGATCAGGGCGACCCGGCCGCCGACCGACGCCACTGCCGAGCGCACGATGAGGTCGACGGTCCCGTTCTGCCGCGCGATCGCGAAGAGATAGGTGACGCCGATGAGGGTGAGGACCAGGTCGGCGCTGATGCCGGCGAGGATCTCCTTCTCGTCCAGGCCCAGCGAGTACATGCCGACCAGCCACGCCGCGACGTACGCCAGCGCACCCATGTTGATGGGCAGCACCGTGCCCACCACGAACAGGGCGACCAGCGCGAGGATCGCAATCCATTCCGGACCCATGGTCCACCTCCGAGTCATGTCCCGAGTCGAGAGCCAGCACGGCGGGCGGCGGGTGACGCCCGTCATGGATCTGGCTCAGTGGCCTAGCCAATAGGACAATGAGCCGATCGTCAATAGGCTGTTCCCATGTCCGACTCGTTCCCCCCGCGCCTGATGCGGACCCGGCTCTACGAGCAGGTGGCCGGCCAGATCTCGACGTGGATCGGCGACAACGGCCTCCGGGCCGGCGACCGGCTCCCGCCGGAGCGCGAGCTCGCGCAGCGGCTCGGGGTCAGCCGGGCCACGCTCAGCCAGGCCCTCGTCGCGCTCGAGGTCGTCGGGGTCGTGGAGGTACGCCACGGTGACGGGACCGTCGTGACGGCGCGGCAGCAGCAGGCGACCCGGATCGTCGAGGCGATCCGCAGCCACGCCGATCGCCTCCCCGAGGTGATCGAGACCCGTGACGCGCTCGAGACCAAGATCGCGGCGCTCGCCGCCGCTCGCCGCACCGACGACGACCTGGCCCGCATCGACGACGCGCTGGCCGCGATGGAGGCCGACATCGAGGCCGGTGGCCGCGGCGTCGAGGGCGACGAGCGCTTCCACGGGGCGGTGACCGCCGCCGCCCACTCGCTGCTGCTGGCGCGCCTCATGGACGAGATCGGCGACCTCATCAAGGAGACGCGCATCGAGTCGCTCGGACAGCCGGGCCGGCCCCAGGACTCCCTCGCCGGCCACCGGGCCATCGCCGAGGCGATCCGCGCGGGCGACCCCGAGGCCGCCTCCGAGGCGATGCACGCCCACGTGGCGATGGTCAGCGACGTCGCCCTCATCCGCGAGAAGCCGTGACCGCACTCGAGGCGCTCCTGGTCCTCGCGACCGGGTTCGGCGCCGGCGTGCTCTCCTCGACGGTGGGTGTCGCCTCGCTGCTGAGCTTCCCGGTGCTGGTGGGGCTCGGCCTGCCCCCTGTAGTGGCCAACGTGTCGAACACGCTCGGCCTCATCCCCGGCGGCCTCGGCGGCGTCCTCGGCTATCGCGACGAGGTGCGCGAAGCCGGGCCGATCGCCAGGGCGATCGTCGTCGTCTGCGCGCTCGGCGCCGTCATCGGTGCGGCTCTCCTGCTCGGCCTGCCGCCCGGGGTGTTCGAGGCGATCGTCCCGTACCTGATCCTCTTCACCTGCCTGCTCGTCGGCGCCCAGCCGCGGGTCGCGCGGTGGCTGCGCGCGCGCCACGAGCAGCGGCACGGCGAGCAGCTCGCCGAGCGCCGGCACATGTCGCCCGCCACCACGGTCTTCGCGACGGTCACCGGCGTCTACGGCGGCTACTTCGGTGCCGGTGCGGGCGTGATGATGGTGGCCGTCCTCGGCATCGGCACCGACCTCGAACTGCGCATCGTCAACGGCCTCAAGACGCTCTCCCTGATGGTCGGCAACGTCGTCGCAGGGCTGATCTTCGTCGTCGTCGCCGACCCGCGCTGGGACGCCGTGGTCCTGCTCGCCGCGGGCTCCCTCGTCGGCGGCTACGCCGGCGCCCGGATCGGGCGCAGGCTGCCCGACGCCGTGTTCCGCTGGGCCGTGGTGGCGGCCGGGATCGTGGCGGCGCTACTGCTGTTCTGAGACGCCGCGCGCGGCCGCCGAGTCCGGCACGGAGCGGTGGAAGCGCGACATCAGCGCGTCGCTGAGCCTCGGCGCGACGACGTTGACCACCGCGCCGACACGCCCCGGCACGGTGTCCCACGTGACCGGGCGCTCCTCCAGGGCACGCACCACCTTCGAGGCCGCCTGCTCGGCGCTCATGCTCGCCCGGTTGTCGTAGGCGTCGGTCGGCACCACCATCGCGGTGGCGACCAGGGAGAAGCGCATGTTGGTGAACGTCACCCCGTCGGCATAGGTCTCACGTCCCGCGATGCGCGACCACGTGTCGAGCGCCGTCTTGGAGGCGATGTAGGCCGCGAACTTGGGCGCCTTCATCTGCACGCCCCACGTGACGATATTGACGACGTGGCCGAAGCCCTGCGCTCGCATCGCGGGCAGGAGTCCCATCGTGAGGCGCACGGGCGCGAAGTAGTTGATCGCCATGGTGCGCTCGAAGTCGTGGAACCGGTCGTGGGACAGGTCCAGCGAGCGCCGGATCGACCGACCGGCGTTGTTGACCAGGTAGTCGACGGTGCCGACGTCGGCGAGCACCCGCGCCACCAGCGCGTCGATCGCGTCGAGATCGGTCAGGTCGGCGACGTACGTCGTGGCGCGCCCGCCCGCCGCCTCGATCGCGGCACGGACCCGTTGGAGCTCCTCGGCCCGGCGGGCCACCAGCACCACGTGGGCGCCGCGTGCGGCCGCGAGCAGCGCGGTCGCCTCGCCGATGCCCGAGCTGGCGCCGGTCACCAGGACCGTCCGGCCGGCGAGCGGGCTGGCCGTGTCGCGTGCGAGCAGCCTCCGCAGGCGGGCCCGGGGCGTGACCCACAGCAGCCCCATCACGACCTCACCGGGACGCCATCAGGAGAGCAGCCCCCGCACCACCCGCAGCCCCACCGAGAGGCGGGCCAGCTCGGCGGTCTCCTCGCGGCAGATCTCCTCGAGGGTCGCGGCCGAGCGGCCGACCAGCTCCTCGTCGGAGTCCTCCCACTGGGCGACGCGGACCGGGGCCGGGTCGTCGGCGCTCGTCGTCTCCAGCACCTGCGCGGTGAGCTGCTGGTGCACGCCGTAGAGGTCGTCGCGCACCGCGGCGCGGGCCATGGTCTGCCACCGGTCGTCGCGCGGCAGCGCGAAGATCCGCTCGACCAGGGCCGGCAGCCCGAGCCGCTCCCCCAGCGCGAAGTGCA
>CAZDAO010000386.1:0-4153 GCA_964503015.1 uncultured Nocardioides sp.
GGGGTGGCGCCGGATCACCGACGCGGTGCACGACGCCGGCGGCCTCATCGCGGCCCAGCTGTGGCACGTCGGCCGGGTCTCGCACGAGTCCCTGCAGGACGGCGCGCTGCCGGTGTCGGCGAGCGCCCTGCCCTACCGCAACCGCACGACCGTGCGCGGCGAGGACGGCCGACCGACCCGCGTGGCCTGCCCGACGCCGCGGGCGCTGGGGCTCGACGAGATCCCGCGGCTGCTCGAGGACTTCCGGCGCGCGACCGTCAACGCCCGCGAGGCGGGGTTCGACCTGGTCGAGATCCACGGCGCCCACGGCTACCTGCTCCACCAGTTCCTCGCCGCCGACAGCAACCAGCGCACCGACGAGTACGGCGGCTCGCTCGCGAACCGCGCCCGCCTGATGCTCGAGGTGACCGACGCCGTCATCGGCGCCTGGTCGGCCGACCGGGTGGCGGTCCGGATCTCGCCGATCGGGTCGTTCAACGGCACCACAGACCCGGAGGGCCCGGAGGCCGGCCTCCACGTGGCCCGCGAGCTCGGGGCCCGCGGCCTGGCCTTCCTGCACCTCTCCGAGCCGGACTGGGCCGGCGGTCCGGTGCTCGACGACGACTACCGACGGGCCCTGCGCGAGGCCTACCCCGGACCGATCGTCGGCGCCGGCAACTACGACCGCGACAAGGCCGAGCGGCTGCTCGCGGCCGGGTTCGTCGACGCGGCCGCCTTCGGCCGGTCGTTCATCGCCAACCCGGACCTGCCGCGCCGGCTCGCCGACGGATTGCCGCTCAACGTGCCGCAGCCGGAGACCTTCTACGGCGGCTCCGAGGCCGGCTACACCGACTACCCGGCGTACGGCGCCGCCTGAGCGCACCCTGGACGGGCCGCCCGGATATTGCGTCGAGCCGACGAGGGTCCGGCGCCTAGGGTCATCCACGACATGCAGGACTTCCCTCCCCGGATCGCGACGTTCTTCACCGGCACGGACGACGCCCCCACGCCGGACCCCGACACCCGGTCGCCCGCGGCGTTCCTCCGCTGGGTCCTCGCCCAGCAGAAGGCGCTGATCGCCCTCTCCTCGCTGTGCTACGCGCTCTGGTTCCTGCCGATGACGCTCGGCCCGTGGATCTTCGGCCGTGCCGTGGACCAGGGCATCGTCGGCGGCTCGACGACGGCGCTGGCGGGCTGGGCGGTGCTGCTGCTCGGCGTCGTGGTGGTCGGGTCGGTGTTCGGCATCGTGTCCCACACGCTGGTGGTCCGCAGCTGGCTGGTCAGCCTCTACGGGACGCTGGAGATGGTCACCCGCAAGGTGGCGCAGATGGGGCACGTGCTCCCGCGCCGCTCCCCGACGGGCGAGGTGCTCAGCGTCGCATCGAGCGACTCCGACGAGTTCGGGGCGCTGACCGAGATCGTGGCGCGCGCGGCGGGCCAGCTGGTGTCGTACCTCACCGTCGCCTTCATCGTGCTGACGATGTCGTGGCAGCTGGGCCTGCTCACGCTCGTCGCCGCGCCCGTGCTGGTGGGTGCCGCGCTGCCGCTGCTGCGCCCGCTCCACCGTCGGCAGCAGGTCGAGCGGTCGCGCACCTCCGACCTCACCTCGCTCGCCACCGACATCGTCGCCGGGCTCCGGATCCTGCGCGGCATCGGCGGTGAGCAGACCTTCGGCGCCAACTACGACCGCCAGTCCCGGTCGGCCCGGGACGCCGGCGTCGCCGCGGGCATCTGGCAGGCGGTGGTCGAGGCCGTCGGCGTGCTGCTGTCGGGCCTCTTCCTCGTCGCGCTGGTCTGGCTCGGCACCCGCGAGGTGCAGGCCGGCGACCTCACCGTCGGCGAGCTCGTCACCTTCCTCGGCTACGGCCTCTTCATGGTCGGCCCGATCCGGACCTTCTTCGAGCTCGCCCAGAAGGGCGTCCGCTCGTTGGTGAGCGCCCGCAAGGCGATCGCGATCTTCGAGCAGCGCCCTCCGTGGCGCGACCCCGCCGACCCGGTGGCGCTCGACGGCACGGCCGCCCTGCACGACGCCGCGAGCGGGCTGACCGTGACGCCGGGGCTGCTCACCGTCGTGGTGAGTGCGGTGCCCGAGCAGAGCGCGGCGCTCGCCGACAGGCTCGGCCGCTACCTGCCGGCCGACACCGAGCCGGTGGCGGCGGTCGAGGAGGACGACGCGCGGGGTCGCGCCGCACGCCGCGCCCGAGCAGCCCGCGCGCAGGAGCGCGCCAGGATCGCCGCGCAGGACGAGGAGCGCGCCCGCCGGCAGTGGGGCGTCACCCTGGGAGGGGTGGACCTCGCCCGCGCCGAGCTCGCCGACGTACGCCGCCAGGTGCTGGTCAGCGACACCGGCAGCCAGGTCTTCGCCGGGACGCTCCAGGACGCCGTCGACCCGCACGGCAGGCTGACGCGCGAGCAGGCCGAGCACGCCCTGCGGGTGGCCAGCGCCGAGGACGTGTACGACGCCCTGCCGGAGGGCTGGCAGGGCCAGCTCGACGAGCGCGGCCGCGGGCTCTCCGGCGGTCAGCGCCAGCGGGTCGTGCTCGCGCGCGCGATCGCCGCCGAGGCTCCCGTCCTCGTGCTGGTCGAGCCCACGTCCGCGGTCGACGCGCACACCGAGGCGCGGATCGCCGAGCGGGTCGCCGAGGCCCGCCGCGGCCGCACCACGGTCGTCACCACCGTGTCGCCGCTGTGGCTGCACCACGCCGACCACGTCGTGCTCCTGCACGACGGCACCGTCGTCGCCGAGGGTCGGCACGCCGACCTGCTGGCCGGCGACGCGGACTACCGGCGCGTGGTCGCCCGCGCGCTCGACGACGAGGAGGTCGTCCGATGAGCACCGATCTCCTCGCCACGTCGGCGGAGACCTGGCGCGACCGGACGCAGGACCCGCCCGCCATCCCCGACGCGCTGCGCACTCCCGAGCACGGCAGCGTGCGCGAGCGCAGCCGTGCCCTCTGGCAGCGGCACGACCTGCGCCGCCAGCGTGCCGAGGACGTCTACGCCGCCTCGCGCAACCCGGTCCGCGGGTGGCCCGTCTCGGGCAACCGCGCCGTGCTGGAGTTCTTCGGCGACCTGGTGCGCCGTCGCAAGCGCGCCTTCGCGCTGCTGGTGCTGCTCAACGCGCTGGCGGCCGGGTCGGCCCTCGTCGTTCCGCGCCTGCTGGGCGAGCTGGTCAACCGGGTCCAGTCGCAGGGCGCCGCCGTCGACGGCCTCGACCGGCTGGCCCTCACCGTCGTCGGCGTCGTGGCGCTGCAGGCGCTCTTCACCTTCGGCGCCCAGCGCACGTCCACGCACTTCGGCCAGGACCTCCTGGCGTCGGCCCGCGAGTACGTCGTCGGCACGATCCTGCGACTGCCGATCGGCCGGGTCGAGGGCGCCAGCACCGGCGACCTCGTCACCCGCGTGACCCGGGACGTCGGCACCATGGCCCGGTCGGTGCAGTGGGGCGTCCCGCGGCTGCTGATCTCGCTGCTGACCGTCGTCCTGTCGGTCGTCGCGATGCTGCTGAACTCCGTCGTCCTCGCCGTCCCGGCACTGGTCGTCTTCGCCCTGTGCGCCCCCGCGGTCCGGACCTACCTGCGGCGCGCGCCCAAGGCGTACATCACCGAGGGCGCGACGTACTCCCGCATCAACACCACCCTCACCGAGACCGTCGAGGGGGCGCGCACCGTCGAGGCCCTCGGCCTGTCCGGGCGCCGGGTCCGCGCCGGCCAGGACGACATCGAGGTCTCGGCACAGGCCGAGCGCTACGGGATGACCCTGCGCAACGTGCTGTTCGCGGCGCTCAACGGCGCCTTCCAGGTGCCGCAGGTCGTCACGCTGGTGGTGGGCGCCTACGGCTACAGCCGCGGCTGGGTGGACCTCGGCCAGATCACGGCCGCGATGCTCTACGTCGTCGCGCTGTCCGAGCCGCTCGACGCCGTCATCGGCGAGGTGGACCGCCTGCAGGTGGGCGCCGCGTCGACGAGCCGGCTGCTCGGCATCGCCGAGGTGCCCCCGGACCGCGAGCCGGGCGACCGCCTCCCCGACGGCGTGGAGCTGGTCGGCGAGGACCTCCGCTTCGCCTACCGCGAGGGGCACGACGTGCTCCACGGCGTCGACCTGCACCTGCGCACCGGCGAGCGGCTCGCGGTCGTCGGACCGAGCGGGTCCGGCAAGTCGACGCTCGGCCGCC
>CAZDAO010000387.1:0-4138 GCA_964503015.1 uncultured Nocardioides sp.
GTAGAGGCGCAGCACGCCGGTGGTGGTCTCCTCGGATACGCCCTTGACGAGCGGCGCCCGCTTGGTCCAGCGCTGCGGGTCGGCCTCGAGCGAGCGGGCCAGGACGCGCAGCACCTCCTTGAACTCCTCGTTGTCGGTGGAGTCCTGGGACGGGACCTTGCCGGCCTTCTCGTACTCGACACCGAGGTGCAGCAGCATGGTGATGTCGCCGCCGTCGTCGAGCAGCATGTTGGGGCCGCCCTCGGGGAAGTCGAAGACCTTCTCCGCCTCGTCCCAGTACTCGGCGAGGGTCTCGCCCTTCCAGGCGAAGACCGGGATGCCCTGCGGGTCCTCGGGGGTGCCGTTCGGGCCGACGACGACGGCCGCGGCCGCGTGGTCCTGGGTGGAGAAGATGTTGCAGGTGGCCCAGCGGATGTCGGCGCCGAGAGCCGCGAGGGTCTCGATGAGCACGGCGGTCTGGATCGTCATGTGCAGCGAGCCGGCGATGCGGGCGCCGGCGAGCGGCTGGTCCTTGCCGTAGCGCTCGCGCATGGCCATCAGGCCCGGCATCTCGTGCTCGGCGAGCTCGATCTCCTTGCGGCCGTAGGCGGCGAGGCTGAGGTCAGCGACGTTGAAGTCCATGGTGTCTCCCGGATTCTGAGCAGTGCGTCTGCGCCGCACATCTGTGCATCGTCGGGATCTCCCGCGCGGACCAGAAGAGAGTAGGACCGTCCTCAGCGATTCGGGGAATCCTCGGCGCCGCCGTCCGCGGGCTGCTCGGCGTGCTCGTCCCCGTGCTCATCCCCGTGCTCGTCCCCGTGGTGGCCACCGACACCGAGGGCGCGCAGCGCGTACAGGACGACGAAGCCGACGACGAGCCCGACCACGGCGGAGCCGACCGTGTTGAGCAGCCACCCCACGAGCGCGCCGAGCGCGCCGCCGATGGCGTGGTGCACGTCCTCCTCCCAGTGGTGGAGGAGGTCGTACGGCGCGTGCAGGGCGTCGCCGAAGGCCGTGCCCTCGAGGAGGCCGTCGTGCCCGCCGATCTCGTAGAGGCTGACCAGGAAGATGTGACCGCCGACCCAGAGCATCGCCAGCGTGCCGATCAACGAGATCGCCGCCAGCAGCCGCGGCATCGCGCCCACGAGCGCGAGCCCGATGCGTTGCGAGCCCTTCGACGGCTTCTCGGCGAGGTGCAGGCCGACGTCGTCCATCTTCACGATGAGTGCGACGACCCCGTAGACCAGCACGGTGATCAGGACGGCCACCACGGCCAGCACGATCGCCCGCATCCAGATGCTGGCGTCGGGGTCGGAGCCGACGACCTCCTTGAGCGCGATCACCATGATCTCGGCGCTGAGGATGAAGTCGGTGCGCACGGCGTTGGCGATGGTGCGCTTCTCGTGCTCGGGGGTGAACTCGCCCTGCTCCGAGATCTCCGCCTCTGCCTCGGTCGCGTGGCCGGTGAGGCGTTCGTGCACCTTGTGCGCGCCCTCGTAGGCGAGGAAGCCACCACCGAAGATGAGGATCACGGGCAGCAGCCACGGGAGGAACTGCCCGAGCAACACGGCCGCCGGCAGGATGAACAGCAGCTTGTTGCGCAGCGAGCCGATCGCGATCTGCTTGATGATGGGCAGCTCGCGCTCGGCGGCCGAGCCGTGGAGGTACTGCGGCGTCACCGCCGTGTCGTCCACGACCACGCCCGCGGCCTTCGCGCTGGCACGACCGGCGGCGGCACCGACGTCGTCCACGCTCGCGGCCGCGATCCGGGCGAGGGCGGCGACGTCGTCGAGGAGGGCGAACAGTCCGCCGGCCATGGGTGATCCTTCAGGTCGTGGGTCGTGACCGGGCCAGCCTATCGACGCCTGCCGCGGCGTTTGCCGGCGACGGGGACCGGAGCCTGACAGACTCCCGCCCATGTCCGGAGGCACGGTGCGGCGTGGACGCACATGGGTGGGCCTGGCGCTCGTCGCCGCGCTCGGCGCGGGGTGCGCGTCCGGATCCGTCGAACCGGTCACCACCGACGCGTGGGTCGACGGTGGACTGCCGGAGTACTGCGGCGGCGTGGACGGTCGGGACGCGGAGTTCTGGGACGTGGTGCACACGTCGTGCGACATCGCGCAGGACGGCGACGTGCAACAGGCGGTGGCCCTGCGCGACCTCCTCGCCGAGCTCTCCGCCGAGGACGTCGCGGACTTCCGGCGGACGTTCAAGCGGCTCAGCAGGCGCCTCGAGCCCGTCATGTCGGTCGCCGACGACATCTGCGCCCCGGGACTGGGGCTCGGCGACGACCTGGGCACGGACTACCGGAGCTGGCTCATCGCGCACGGGAAGGCGGCGTACGACGCCTTGCTCGCCGACCCCGAGAGGTTGCGCGACTTCCCGGACGCGGCGGCGGGCTGCGGCCTTGGCGAGCCCTTCGGGCAGGCCGCGTCCGGCCGGTTCGTCGACGACGCCGGGCTGGAGGCCGCCGGCAGCGGGCTGCCGGTCACCGAGCGCTGATCTCAGCCGTCCACCGTGCGCCGCATGACCCAGCGCCACTTGGCGACCTGTCGGTCGCGGACGAAGCCGAGCTCCTCGTAGAGCGTCTCCGGGCCGGTGTGCAGGTAGACGCCGCGTTGCGGCTTGCGGTCGGCGACCTGCTCCGGGTAGGCCTCCACCACTCCCCCGCCGGCCTTCCTGATCTCCTCGAGCACCGCGGTCACGGCCGCCCGCGCGACGCCCTGCCCCCGGTGCCTGCTGCCGGTGAAGATGCAGCCGATCCGCCACGCCGGCAGATCGACCAGCTCCTTGTCGTAGGCCTTGGCGTTCTTGATGTTCGGCAGCTCGTCCGGCGTCCCGAACTGGCACCACCCGACCGCCCGGTCCCCGTCGTAGACCAGCACCTGGTGGACGGTGCCGTTCCTCGTGTGCCTTTCCTTCGCTGCGCGGCGGTCGGCCGCCGTGCCGCCGAGCCCCTCCGGATGGAAGCCCATGCACCAGCAGCCGCCCCAGACCCCGTTGTTGGCCTCGACCAGCTCCGCGAAGTCGTCCCACGTCTCCGGCGTGAGCAGCCGGGTCTCGTACGTCATGGCACCACGCTAGGCGCGGTTCCGGACGTTCTCCGGACGTAGCTCGTAGGTCATCAGCTCGGCGTGGGGCGGCATCGGACCCCGGCTCCGCGCGCCGGTGTCGGACCACCCCAGCTTCTCGTAGAACGCGCGGCCGCGGGGGTTGTCGGCGTACACCCGCAACCACGGAGTGGCGTGGCCCACCGCGCGCAACCGGGCGACCAGCTCGTCGTGGGCCACCACGGCCAGGCCGCTCCCCCACTCCTCGAGGGCGACGCCGAAGTGCCTCAGCTCGCCGCCGCAGGTCGCCGCGAACCCGGCGACCGCACCGTCGCGGAGGATGACGAAGCAGTCGACCTCGTCGTCGTCGATCTCGTCGTGCCACCGCTGCGCGAGCACGTCGCGGGGGAACGGGTGGGTGTCCTGGGGGAACACCCCCGACAGCCCGGCGATGGACGCCGGCTCCTGCACGTCCATCACCGCGGGCACGTCGTCGTGGGACATGTCCCGGAGCGCCCTGTCCGCGGTGGTCATGTCGCGACACTAACCTCGGCGCGTGCCCCTGACCCCGAACGACCTCGCAGACCACGTCTGGTCCGTCGACGAACGCGAGTACCAGCGGCACGAGGCCAAGCGGGGCCGTCGCCCTGCTCGCCGAGCGCGAGGTCGACACCCTGATCGTCACGGACACCGTCACGAACGTGTGCGTCGAGGACACGGTGCGCGATGCCAGCGCGTCCGGTCTCCGCGTCATCCTCGTCGCCGACGCGTGCGCAGCAATGCGCGACCAGGACCACAACGCCACGCTCCATGTCGTCTGCCGCTCCTACGGAGACGTGCGGCCGACGGCCGACGTGCTCGACCTGCTGTCCCCGACGACCTGACCCTCGCTGGTCACCGAGCGCCGACGGCCCGTCACTAGACCCGGCAGGCACCGTTGATCGAGGAGGGACGGGTTCTCGTCACGAGACCATTCCACCGCCGCGGCCCTCTCGGTGGTCGAGGTGCGAGCGAGCCTCCCTCGGTGGTTGAGGTGCGAGCGAAGCGAGCCTCGAAACCACGCTTCACAGCCGTCGACCGGGCGCCTTTCGGCACCCGCGACTGTCGGT
>CAZDAO010000388.1:0-4118 GCA_964503015.1 uncultured Nocardioides sp.
GCGTTGGAGAACCTCGTCGCCGGCGAGGTCGTCAACCGGATCACCGTCGACCCGGAGACCGAGGCCGATGCGCTGCTGGCCCTCCAGAGGATGCTCGACCTGCCCGGCAAGTCCCACCGCGACTGACGCGCCGCTCGAGATGGGGACGGCACTCCGGCACGTCAGCGACGCGGAGCGGCGCAGCCGCATCGCCGTACGCCACTGCCTGGCGTCGGCGCACCGGAAGGAGGACGTCGGCACCGTCACCCGCGCGATGACCGTGCTGCACGCGACCGAGGCGGCGACGGTCCACCTCGCGCTCGCGGCGCGCGCCGAGGGCCTGACGCCCGAGGCGATCGACGCCGAGCTCTACGACGTCCGCGGGGTGGTCAAGCAGCTGGCCATGCGGCGCACGCTCTTCGTCTTCCCGCGCGACCTGCTCCCGGCCGCGTGGGGCAGCGCCGCCGCCCGGGTCGCGACCTCGGAGCGCAAGCGGATCGCCAAGGCCATCGTCGGGGCCGGCATCGCTCCCGACGGCGACGCCTGGCTCGACGCGGCCCGCGAGGCGGTGCTCGCGCGCCTGGCGACCGGCCCGGCCACCACGGCGGAGCTGCGGGCGGAGGTGCCCGAGCTCGCCGGGACGATCGGCGGCGACACCGACAAGCCCTGGGACCGACCCGTCCCGGTGGCGCCCTGGGTGCTCACCCACCTCGGGCTCGAGGGCAAGGCGCTGCGGGGCCGCAACGCCGGTCACTGGCGCCTGAACAAGCCCACGTGGACCACCGCCGAGCACTGGCTCGGCGTCGTGCCCGAGCCGCTCGGCGAGGCGGAGGGGTACGCCGCCCTCGTCCGCTCCTGGCTGACCACCTTCGGCCCCGGCACGGCCACGGACCTCCAGTGGTGGCTCGGGTCCACGAAGACCGCGGTCACCCGGGCGCTGGCCGACGTCGAGGCCGTCCAGGTCGCGCTCGACGACGGCTCCGTCGGGTGGCTGCTGCCCGAGGACGCCGAGGACATCGGCCCGGTCGAGCCCTGGGCCGCGCTGCTCCCGACGCTCGACCCGACCGTCATGGGCTGGAAGCAGCGCGACTTCTACCTCGACCCCGTCCACGTGCCGTACCTCTTCGACACCAACGGCAACGCCGGCACCACGGCGTGGTGGGACGGCCGGGTCGTGGGCTGCTGGGTGCAGGACGACGAGGGCGTCGTCCGCCTGTCGCTGCTCGAGGACGTGGGGCGGCCCGGGCGCGACGCGCTGGAGCAGGAGGCGCGCCGGCTCACTGACTGGCTCGACGGCACCGTCGTCGGCAACGTCTACGCCTCGCGCCAGATGAAGCAGGCCAAGCTCCCCTAGGTCCGGGGCTCCGGCTCCGCGGCGGGCAGCGCGAACCAGAACACCGAGCCGCCGCCCTCACGCTCCTCCACGCCCATGGTGCCGCCGTGCGCCTCGACGATCCGGCGGCAGGTGGCCAGACCGATGCCGGTGCCCTCGACGGTCTTGTCCAGGCGGACCAGCGGCGCGAACACCCGCTCCCGCTTGTCCGCGGGGACCCCGCGGCCCCGGTCACGGACCTCGACGCGGTGGCGACCCTCGAGCCGGCGGCTGTCCACCTCCACGTCGGGCTGCTCACCGACCAGCGTGAACTTGGCTGCGTTGTCGACCAGGTTCATCAGCACCGACCGCAGCTGGGAGGCGTCACCGCGCACCACCGGCAGGTGTCCGAGCTTCACCAGCGACCGATCGATCCGTCCGGCGAGATCGTCCAGCGCACCCTGCATCTCGACCGACAGGTCGACCCGGTCGTCGCCGGGGGCGTCGCCCTGCGAGGCGAACTCCAGCAGGGTCCCGATCATCTCGTTCATCCGGTCGACACCCCGACGGGCACGGGCGACGGTCTCGACCTGGTAGTCGTCGGTGACCTCGAGCTCGAGCGCCTCCAGCGACAGCGAGATGGACGTCAGCGGGTTCTTCAGGTCGTGGCTCACCTGCCCGGCGAAGTTGGTCAGCCGCTCGTTGGAGGTGGTGAGCCGGGCATTGACCTCGCTGAGCCGACGGGAGGCCAGCTCGAGCTCGAGGACGTCGACCACCCTGTCGGCGAGCTGCGCGAGGCCCTGGGCCGCCTCGGGCGTGACCGGGTGGGCCTCGCTGTCGAAGACGCACAGCGTGCCGACGACGACCCCGTCGGGGGTGCGCAGTGGGTGGGAGCCGTAGTACCTCACGTCCGCGACCTCGCCCGTCGTCCACGGGTTGTCGGCGAAGCGCGGGTCCTGGCTGGCGTCGTCGAGCATGATCGGCTGCCCGGACTCCACGACCTGCCGGCACATCGCGTCGTCGCACGGAGTGGTCTCACCCGCGAAGCCCGCGGTCGCGACCTGGTGCTGGTGGCGGCTGGTCAGCAGGTTGACCGCGGCGTAGGGCACGCCGGCGACCTGCGCGGCCAGGGCGACCAGGGCGTCGAGCTCGCGCCGCGGCGGGCCCTCCAGGACGTCGTACGCCGCGAGCACGCGGTCGCGGTCGGCTCCCGAGCTCACAGCCCCGGCGCCTTCCAGACGGCCAACCAGCGCTGGGTGTCGGGCTCCATCGGCAGCTCCTTGTCCAAGAGGTCGCGCACGGACAGCTCGAGCAGCGTGTCACGGGACTGCTCGCCCGTCGGTGCGAAGGGGTAGAACGTGCCCTGCTTGTAGAGGTAGGTCAGGCCGAAGGACTGCCCGGCCGCGTTGCGGAACGGCACCATCGAGCAGAGCAGACCGCCCGCGAAGCCGTTGAGCTCGAGCGTCGTGTTGACCGCGTGGAGGTCGGTGCACAGGCCCGCCATGTCGTCCTTGTCACCGGCGACCACCAGCCAGGTGAAGCCGAAGTCGTCCTGGCTCACGCTCACCTGGGGCGCCTCGGCATCGTCGCGGATCAACGCCACCACGTCGTCCTGCGCCTGTGCGAAGGCAGCCCCGGCCGCGGACCGGTAGCAGACCGAGCCGGAGCCGGTCGGCTCGAAGCCCAGCGCCGTCTGGAGCGTGATGGCCGCGCTCGGGACGTGGAACAGCGCGTCGAGGTTGTTGCGTTTGGGCTGCGTCCGTGCGCGCACCGCCTCCCAGAGGCCCATCGACCGCCCCCTCAGCCCGTCGGCCTGCTGAGCTCGGCCTGGATGCGGGCGAGCTGCTCGAGCCGCTGCTGGAGCGGCGGGTGCGTCGCCATCAGGCCGCTCAGGCCACCCTGGAAGGCCGGCACGATGCACAGCGCGCTGGCGGCGTTGGCGCGCAGGTCACGCTGCGGGGTGGCGGCCGCCTCCCCGCTGATCTTCTGGAGCGCGGAGGCCAGCGCGGCCGGCTTCATCGTCAGGTAGGCGCCGGAACGGTCGGCGCAGAGCTCGCGGTAGCGCGAGAGCAGGCGCAGCAGCAGGAAGCTGACGGCGTACACCACCAAGCTGACGAGCAGGGCGACCAGCACGGCCGGCAGGGCACCGTTGTTGTTGCGACGGCCCATCCCCCCGAACTGGGCGAACCGCATCAGCAGCCCGGCAGCGATGCCGGCCGAGGAGGCGACCGTCATGACCAGCACGTCGCGGTGCGCGACGTGGCTCAGCTCGTGGGCGAGGACCGCCTCGAGCTCCTCGGCGTCGAGGGTCTGGAGGATCCCCGTGGTCACGCAGACCACCGCCCGGTCCGGCGAGCGCCCCGTCGCGAACGCGTTGGCGACTGCCATGTCGGCGACGCCGACCCGCGGCTTCGGCATGTCGGCCAGCGCGCAGAGGCGATCGATCATGCCGTGCAGCTCGGGCGCCTCCTCCGGCGACACCTCGCGGGCGCGCATCGCCCTCATCGCCACCTTGTCGGAGCTCCACCACTGCCAGAACGCCAGGCCGATCGCGATGATCGCCACGATCGGCGCGTAGCCGGAGCCGACGACCTGGATCAGCACGACGACCAGTCCGACGAAGAGACCCCCGAGCAGGAACATGGTCAGGGTCATCCGGGCGGTGAGACCGCTGTCCTTGATGAAGCGCGAGGAGGCCATGGGGAGGGTGCGGACCGCCTCAGCCCGGGATCAGGCCGTCGTCGCCCAGGAGCTCGCGCACCTCGTCGATCGTCGCGTCCGGCGGCGGGAGGATGAGGTCGGACGCGTCGAGCGCGTCGACGGCGTG
>CAZDAO010000389.1:0-1752 GCA_964503015.1 uncultured Nocardioides sp.
GGCTCGTCGACATGGGTCCCGAGGGCGGCTCGCGCGGCGGCACGGTCGTCGCCGAGGGCACGCCCGAGGAGGTCGCCGCGGTGCCCGAGAGCCACACCGGCGCCTTCCTCGCGCCGATCCTCGAGGGTCGCGGCGCCACCCAGCCGGGCAAGCCCCGCCGGGCGGCTGCGGCCGCCACGTCGGCACCGGCACGCGCGTCGGCCACCAAGAGGACGGCCACGAAGAAGACGGCCGCGAAGAAGACCGCCACGAAGAAGGCGCCGGCGAAGAAGGCTGCCGCGAAGAAGACGACCGCGAAGCGGACGTAGCCGGCGTCGTCACAGGCTCCTCTCAGGACGGCTGGCTACTGTCCCGGCCATGACAGCGATCAACAGACGTCGTGCCCTGACCGGCTCCGCCGCGCTCGCGGTGGGGGTGCCGGTCCTGGCCGCCTGCGGCTCCGACAGCTCCAACGCCGAGGACTCGACCGGGTCGGGCGACGCGGGATCTGGCGGGGACTCCGGCGGGAGCTCGGGCGGAACGTCCGGTGAGGAGCTGGCCGCCGTCGCCGACGTACCGGTGGGGGGCTGCTTCGTGGTCTCCGGCGCCAAGGTCGTGGTGACCCAGCCGACCGAGGGCGACTTCAAGGCGTTCACCGCGGTCTGCACCCACCAAGGCTGCCTCGTCGAGTCGAGCACCGAGGGCGACATCCCCTGCCCGTGCCACAGCAGCAAGTTCTCGCTCGAGGACGGCTCGCCCATCTCGGGACCTGCGACAGCGGCGCTCGAGGCGGTCGAGATCGCCGTCTCGGGCGACTCGATCACCCGGGCCTGAGGAGGCCGTCGCCACGTCGTCCCGCTTCGTCCCCGGGGCGCGCGGACGACTACGATCGGGGAGGTAGCCCGACCAGCAGGAGGACGACATCAGCGACAACCTGGTGGTGGCGACACCCCTCGCGCTGCTCGCGGGCTTCGTGTCGTTCTTCTCCCCGTGCATCCTGCCGCTGGTGCCGGCCTACTTGTCGTACGCCACCGGCCTGGCGGTGTCGGACATCGCCGACGGCGTCGCCAGGCGCGGGCGCATGCTGACCGGCTCGCTGCTGTTCGTGTCGGGGTTCGGGGTCGTCTTCGTCGCGCTCGGCGTCGCCGCCGGGAGCCTGGGCTGGTTCACCTGGCGGCACATGGACTCGTTCACGATCGTCCTCGGCGTGCTGATGATCCTCTCCGGCCTGGTCTTCCTCGGCCTGGTGCCGCTGCGGGGCACCGCGATGGGGGTCAAGGGCCTGCCGGGGGTGGGCCTCGGCTTCGCACCCGTCCTGGGCGCGATGTTCGCGGTCGTCTGGCTGCCGTGCGTCGGGCCGGTGCTCGGGGCCATCCTCACCATGGCGTCGTCCTCCACCTCCCCGGTGCAGGGCGGGCTGCTGCTCGCCGTCTACACCGTCGGGTTCGGCCTGCCGTTCGTGGCGGCCGCGCTGATGTGGCACGTCGCGCTGCGGGCCTTCCGGCTGATCAGCAACCACCGGCGCACCGTCAACGCCGTCGCCGGCCTGGCGATGGTCGGCATCGGCGTCGCCATGCTCCTCGGCTGGTGGACCTGGTTCACCCAGTGGGCCCAGCTGCAGGCCGTCAATCTCCTCTACTGAGCCGCCCCCTCCGCGCCGTCCGCGGAGCGCCCCAGGTTTGAGACCCGCACGGGTGAGACACAATGCTCCCCGGACGCCCCGGACGGGGGCACTGCGCAGGGGGAGCACCACATGTCGTTGAAGGCTGTTCG
>CAZDAO010000389.1:1852-4117 GCA_964503015.1 uncultured Nocardioides sp.
GCGCGCCTGACCGGGTCGATGCGGGCGAGCACGCTGCGCCGCGCCGCGACGTCCGGGACGCCGCTGGAAGTCGTCGACGCGCGCACCGCCGAGCCGGCGCCGTCGCCCGGCCCGACCAACCACACGACGTACGTCGCCAAGGTGACCAACTTCGGACCGATCGCGCTGACCGACGCGCAGATCATCGCCACCGTCGACGCCTCCCAGGCCTACTGGGTCCGCGAGTCGGGCGGACAGATCCCGTCCTGGACCCGGGTGTCCGGGGTCGTGCCGGTCGCCTCGAGCGCCGGCTCCGCCGCCGGCGGCTGCGGGCTCGGCAACGGTGGTGCCGACTTCGGCGCCATCACCCAGGCGGTCGGCAGCGCCGCGTTCCCGGGCGTCGACTTCTCGGGAGCCAGCACCAACCACCTCGTCGTCGTCGTGCCCAACGGCTGCGGTGGCACCACGAGCGGCCGCGGCCGGCTCGGCACGTCCTTCGCCGACGGCGGCGCGGTCATCATCGACGCGCGACCGCAGCCGCAGCCGACGCTCGACCACGAGTTCGGCCACAACCTGGGCCTGCAGCACGGCAACAACGGCGCCGCGGAGTACGGCGACGTCTACGAGGTCATGGGCGCCGGACCCGACCAGTACCGCAGCCCGGTCCTCGGCACCGTCTACCGCTGGGAGCAGGGCATCATCGCGGCCGGCGAGACCGTCGACGGCAGCGGTGGCGGCTCGTGGACCCTCGCCCCCCGGGCGGCGACCACCGGCCTGCGCAGCGTCGTGTTCATCGACCCCGACAACGGCCGCCGCATGTTCGTCGACCACCGCACCGGCACCGGCAACGACGCCGGCACCTGCTACGTCTCCGGCTCCTGCAACTACACCGGCAGCAAGTACGGCCAGAACTACCTCGCCGGCCTCACCGTCGAGCGCGAGAACGAGACCAGTGGTGCCTTCCTCCTGCCGGTGCCCGGCAACGACGGCGTGCTGACCGGTGGCGAGGTCTGGAGCAACGGCAGCGGCCGGCTCAGGGTCGCCGGCAACGGCAGCACCGTCTCGATCACCCGCGGGCCGGCGGCCGGGACGGTGTCCGGCGGCACGGCCAGCATGTCCGCGCCCACCGCGCTGCGCGACGTGACGGCCAGCGGGTCGGGCTTCAGCCCCGCGCCCGGCGGCTACCGCTACCAGTGGCTGGTGAACGGCCAGCCCGTCCCCGGTGCGGAGGACCCGACCTTCCGCCCGACCGCGGCGATGGCCGGCGGCGCGCTCAGCGTCACGGTCACGGCCTACGCGCCGGGCTACGACCCGGTCTCGCGCACCTCGGCGCCGCAGACGATCGCACCGGCGGCGTGGTACGCCAACGGCGACCGCCGCTACCCGGAGATCACCGGCAGCAAGCGCGTCGGTGGCACCCTCACCGCGCAGGGCCTGGACTGGGTGGACTACTACGGGCAGAAGCCGGGCGGCTACGCGCCGGTCTACAAGTGGACCCGCAACGGCGACGTCATCAAGGGCGCCACGGGCAGCACCTACCGGCTGACCCGCAAGGACAAGGGCAAGAAGATCCAGGTCAGCGAGTTCCCGCGGGCCTTCGGCTTCGCCAGCACGACGTACGCCCGCTCGGAGGCGACCGGCAGGATCCGGATCGGCAAGCTCGTCACCAAGCGGCCCACGATCGGCGGCAAGGCCAAGGTCGGCAAGCGGGTGAAGGCGCGCGTCAAGGGCTGGACCAGGGGCACGAAGCTGTCCTACCGGTGGTTCGTCGGCAAGAAGGCGATCCGCGGCGGAACCGGCAAGAAGCTCAAGATCACCCGTGCGATGAAGGGCAAGAAGCTGGTCGTGAAGGTGACCGGGAAGAAGAAGGGCTTCCGGTCGGCGACGGTGAAGTCGAGGGCCAAGAAGGTCAAGTGAGCTGACGCCCGACCGGGCGGCCCCCACCCCGCACCGGGTGTCGGGGGCCGCCCGTAGGGTTGGCGGGTGGCCACGCCGAGCTCCTACCGACCCGCACCCGGGTCGATCCCGACGAAGCCGGGGGTCTACCGCTTCCGCGACGCCAAGGGCCGCGTGATCTACGTCGGGAAGGCCAAGAGCCTGCGGCCCCGGCTTTCGTCGTACTTCCAGGACATCGGCAACCTCCACCCGCGCACGGCCACGATGGTCACCACCGGCGCCAGCGTGGAGTGGACCGTCGTCGACACCGAGGTCGAGGCCCTCCAGCTGGAGTACAGCTGGATCAAGGAGTTCGACCCCCGGTTCAACGTCAAGTACCGCGACGACAAG
>CAZDAO010000390.1:0-4102 GCA_964503015.1 uncultured Nocardioides sp.
CTCCAAGCTGGAGAACAACTACTTCGGCTTCGGCACCGACAACGACGTCGAGCAGGTCGAGGGCTACCCGATCATCAAGCACCGCACCTTCACCGGTCCGGGCGCGGCCACGATGCCGCACGCCCAGGAGGAGATCCGGCTGCCGTGCGCCAAGGTGCTCGGCGAGGCCCGGGGGCGACGGCACGCCTTCCGCCCCGGCTCGGTCGTCAACATCTCCGGGATGAGCTTCGGCTCGCTCTCCGGCAAGGCGGTCGAGGCGCTCAACAAGGGCGCCGCGATGACCGGCTGCCTGCAGAACACCGGTGAGGGCGCGCTGTCGCCCCACCACCGACACGGCGGCGAGATCGTCTTCCAGATCGGCACGTCGTACTTCGGGTGCCGCGACGAGCACGGCCGTTTCGACATGCGCCGGCTCGTCGACCTGGTCCAGTCGGCGCCGGTCCGCGCGATCGAGGTCAAGCTCAGCCAGGGCGCCAAGCCCGGCCTGGGCGGCATGCTGCCCGGCGAGAAGGTGAGCCGCGAGATCGCCGAGATCCGCGGCATCCCCGAGGGCGTGGACTGCGCGTCACCGAGCCGGCACACGGTCTTCCACGACGTCGACTCGATGCTCGACTTCGTCGAGAGCGTCGCGCAGGAGACCGGCCTGCCGGTCGGGATCAAGTCGGCGGTGGGCAACCTGACCATGTGGGACGAGCTCACCGCCGAGATGTCGCGGGGTGGGCGAGGGGTCGACTTCGTCAACATCGACGGCGGCGAGGGCGGCACGGGCGCTGCGCCGATGATCTTCGCCGACTCGGTGGCCTACCCGTTCCGGATCGGCTTCTCGGAGGTCTACCGGCGCTTCGCCGAGGCCGGGCTGACCGACGACGTGGTGTTCGTCGGGGCCGGCAAGCTCGGCATCCCGGAGAACGCGATCGTCGCCTTCGCGCTCGGGGTCGACATGGTCAACGTCGGCCGCGAGGCGATGATGGCGATCGGCTGCATCCAGGCGCAGAAGTGCCACACCGACCACTGCCCGGTGGGGGTGGCCACCCAGAACCCGCGCTACACCCGGGGTCTCGACGTGGGTCTCAAGAGCGTGCGGGCCGCCAACTACATCCGCTCGATGCGCCGCGACCTGCTCAAGGTCTCGGAGGCCATCGGGGTCGTGCACCCGGGACTCATCGCACCCCGCGACATCGACATCCTCCACGGCACCCGGACCGCCCGCGGCCTCGCCGAGACCTACGGGTACGACCCGGGCCGGCCGCGCCTGGCGCCGCGCCTGGTGAAGGAGATCGAGGCGATCATGGTCGCCCAGGACGCGACGAGCCCCGTCCGGGCCCCGGCCTGACGGGCCCGAGGCTCAGCGCGACGGGGTCGGCCGCACCGTCTTGTCGTGGTGGTCGGGCAGCGAGGCGAGCTCGTCGAGGAAGTCGCGCGCCCACTTGGCCACGTCGTTCGCGACGACGGTCTTGCGCAGCGCCCGCATCCGGCGACCGGTTTCCTTCGCGTCCGCGGCGTAGGCCTCGAGGAGCGCGGCCTTCATCCCGTCGATGTCGTAGGGGTTGACCAGCCACGCCTGGCGCAGCTCGGAGGCGGCGCCGGCGAACTCCGAGAGGACGAGGGCGCCGTCGTTGTCGAACCGGCAGGCCACGTACTCCTTGGCCACCAGGTTCATGCCGTCGCGGAACGGGGTGACGACCATGATGTCGGCGGCGCGGTAGAAGGCGGCCATCTCCTCGCGCGGGTAGGAGTTGTGGAGGTAGGAGATCGCCGGGCGGCCGATCAGCCCGTGGTCCCCGTTGATCCGGCCCACGAGCCGCTCGATGTCGTCGCGCAGGATGCGGTACTGCTCGACGCGCTCGCGCGAGGGCGTGGCGACCTGCACGAAGACGGCGTCCTCCACGTCGAGGTGGCCGTCGCGGACCAGCTCGCCGAACGCACGGAGCCGGGAGTAGATGCCCTTGGTGTAGTCGAGCCGGTCGACGCCGAGGAAGATCTTCTTCGGGTGACCGAGCGCCTCGCGGATCTCCGCGGCCCGCTTCTCCACGCTCTCCGAGCGAGCGAGCTCCTCGAAGCCGGCGGTGTCGATCGAGATCGGGAAGGCGGTCGCCTTCACCGGGCGGCCGTCGGGGAGGTAGATGGTGTCGCGGTGCGTCTTGTGGCCCACGCGGCTGCGCACGAGGCGTACGAAGTTGGCGGCGGCGCCCGGCAGCTGGAAGCCGATCAGGTCCGCCCCCAGCAGGCCCTCGAGGATCTGGCGGCGCCACGGCAGCTGGGAGAACAGCTCGGCGGGCGGGAAGGGGATGTGGAGGTAGAAGCCGATGCGCAGGTCGGGTCGCTGGGCACGCAGCATCTGCGGCACCAGCTGGAGCTGGTAGTCCTGGACCCAGACCGTCGCGCCGGCCGCGGCGACCTCGGCGGCCCGGTCGGCGAAGCGCTGGTTGACCGCGACGTAGGCGTCCCACCACTCACGGTGGAACTCCGGCTTGGCCACGACGTCGTGGTAGAGCGGCCACAGGGTGCCGTTGGAGAAGCCCTCGTAGAACTCCTCCACCTCCTGCGCGCTCAACGCGACCGGCACCAGGGACAGGCCGTCCTCGACGAACGGCTCGAAGTCGTCGTCGGCCGAGCCCGGCCAGCCGATCCAGGCACCGTCGTTGGCGCGCATCACCGGCTCGAGGGCGGAGACCAGCCCGCCGGGGGAACGGCGCCACGAGACCTCGCCGTCGGGCATGCGGACGCGATCCACCGGGAGGCGGTTGGCCACGATCACGAGGTCTGCCTGCGGGGTGCTGGTCACGCCACGACCCTAGCGAGGACGGGTGAGCGGCAGCCCACCCCACGGTGTCTGTCGTGGGACGGTGGCGGGCCCGACCCGGGGCGGACCGAGAGATCGGACCGGTTTGTCCAGACGACTCGCCGGAGGCGAATGACATCGTTGTCGTTCGTCGCCTAGACTGGCCGCAGTCCGCCCGGCTCGGGTGGACGTGGGGTCGACGAGGAGAGTCACATGGACGCAGCGAAGCACATCGCAGCCGAGCAGGAGACTGCTGCCGGCCTGAGCCAGCGCGACCGCGAGATCCTCGAGTTCGAGCGCCACTGGTGGAAGTACGCCGGCGCCAAGGAGCAGGCCGTCCGCGAGAAGTTCGACATGTCCTCCACCCGCTACTACCAGGTCCTCAACGCCCTCATCGACCGCCCCGAGGCCCTCGAGGCCGACCCGCTGCTGGTGCGCCGGCTGCGCCGGCTGCGGGCCTCGCGCCAGCGCCAGCGTTCGGCCCGCCGCCTCGGATTCGAGATCTGACCACCACCTCACGGATCGGCTTCCTTCCCCATGGCCTCCTTCCCCAGCCCGGGCCGCCCCCTGCTCCGTCGTCGTGACGAGCGAGGCGTCGCCTTCCCGTCCCCGCTCGTGATGCTGTCGGCGATCGCCGTGGCGATGGCCTCGATCACCTTCTTCGCCACGCGCGACGAGGCGCCCACCGAGCGGCGCGTCGACACCGCCACGATCGCGAGCGCCGACCAGTCGCCGGAGCCCGAGCCGACGCCCAGCGCGACCCCGAAGCCCAAGCCGGAGCCGCGCGTGAAGCGCGCCGAGGTCTACGTCGAGGTGTTCAACAACTCCGGCATCAAGGGCCTCGCCGCCGGCACCGCCGCAAAGGCCACCCAGGTCGGGTGGGCCGTCGTGGGCGAGGACAACTGGTACGGCGTCATCCCGACCACCACGGTCTACTTCCCGCCGCGCCTCAAGGCGGCCGGCAAGCAGCTGGCGCTCGACCTCGGCATCAAGCGCACGGCACCCGCCGTGGGCGTGATGAAGCGCGACCGACTCACCGTCATCCTCACCGCCGACGCGCCCCGCTGACCGCACGGCGTCCGGGACGGTTCGGCAGGCGCGGTCGTCGCGTGGTTGGCTGCTCCCATGGAGTTCACCTCCGCGGCGGCGCGTGAGCACTACGACGCCGTGCGCGACGTCCTCGACGGAGTCGTGGTCGGGCTCGACTTCGACGGCACGCTCTCGCCCGTGGTCGACGACCCCGAGGCCGCCCGCCTGCATCCTGCCGCCCCCGGTGCGCTGCTCGAGCTCGCCGAGGTGGTGCGCGCGGTGGCGGTGATC
>CAZDAO010000391.1:0-4097 GCA_964503015.1 uncultured Nocardioides sp.
GGACACCATCTCCACGCACCTGGCCCGCATGCTCGCCAGCCGTGGGCTCAAGGACTCCCCGCTGTTCAGCGTCGAGGAGGGGCCGGTCTCCGACATGGGGCTGCTGCCCTCCTCGTCGGTGGTCGAGATCCGGCAGTGGCTCCAGGCCCTCGCCGACGACCAGGAGGCCCGGGCCGCGGTCGTCCAGCAGACCCTCGACGGCGCCATCCGCACGCTGGCCCGCCGCACCCACACGGTGGCGGACGCCGCGACCGAGCAGACCGAGGCCGTACGCCGCCTCCGCGAGGACGCCAACGCCGCCTACGACCGGGCCACCACGGCGGTCAGCGAGGCGTCCGCCGACGGCACCCTCCTGCGCGGTGAGGTGCTCGCACGCTGGCAGGAGTTCGTCGGCACCGGGGAGCTGCTGCGGTCGCTGGAGACGCGGGTCGGCTGGATCCGCGACAAGGTCGTCAACGCGATCAAGGGCAAGCCCCAGCAGGCTGAGCGCGTCACCGTCGCGGTCGAGTCAGGCCTCGAGACCCTCATCCTGGAGCACGCGGAGGCCGCCGCCGAGCGCGCGGAGGCGTCGTGGCGCGGCACCGCCGCCGGTCAGGTGCTGCTGAAGGACGCGGGGGAGGACCTCGGTCGCGCCTCCCGCGACTTCCGTCGCAAGGCCGAGCGGGCCGTGCGCGACTGGCAGGCCGACGTGCTCGAGATGGTCCGCACCGAGGGTGCGGACAAGCGCTCCACCGCACGGTTCCTGGCGTTCGGTGTCAACGGCCTCTCCGTGGCGCTGATGGTGGTGGTCTTCGCCCACACCGCCGGCGTCACCGGCGCCGAGGCCGGCATCGCCGGCGGGTCCGCGGTCCTCGGCCAGAAGCTCCTCGAGGCCGTCTTCGGCGACCAGGCGGTGCGCTCGCTCGCCGACCGCGCGCGGCGCCGGCTGGAGGCGTCGGTGACCGAGCTCCTCGACTCCGAGCGCCGCCGCTACACCGACCTCCTCGACAGCCTCGAGGTCTCCCCGGAGGCGCCGGAGCGGATGCGCGCGGCCGCCCGCAAGGTCGACGACCTGCGCTATGCCGCGACCCACACCACCCGGGGTTCGGTGGTCGAGGACAGCGAGCCCTAGGGTTGAGGCCCGAGAAGTCCGCGAGAGCCGTGAGGGAGTCATGACGTCGTTGCTCGAAGGGGCCAAGAAGCTGGTCACCAGGAGCTCTGACATCGGCGCCCGCGTCGACGGCCTCGAGCGCGCCGCCGCCGCCGCCCGGGGTCGGGTGGACGACGCCGTCGTCGACGACGCCACCGCCGTCGCGGCGCGCGCCGCCGGCCGCCTCAAGCTCTCGGCGGACCACACGGTGGTCGCCCTCGCCGGCGCCACCGGGTCCGGCAAGTCCTCGACCTTCAACGCACTGACCGAGCTCGAGCTGGCCGCGGTCGGCGTCCGTCGCCCCACCACGTCGTGGGCGACCGCGTGCGTGTGGGGCAAGGAAGGCGCCGAGGAGCTGCTGGAGTGGCTCGGCATCCCCGCCCGGCACCAGGTGACCCGCGACTCGATGCTGTCCACGGGCGACGAGGACGCGGAGATGCGCGGCGTGGTGCTCCTCGACCTCCCCGACCACGACTCCACCGAGGTCTCCCACCACCTCGAGGTGGAGCGGCTCGTCCAGCTCGCCGACATGCTGGTGTGGGTCCTCGACCCGCAGAAGTACGCCGATGCCGCGATCCACGACCGCTTCCTCAAGCCGCTGGCCGGGCACCGCGACGTCATGCTCGTCGTGCTCAACCACATCGACTCCGTCCCCGAGGACCGGCGCGAGTCGATGCTCGACGACGTACGACGCCTGCTCGAGGCCGACGGCCTGCCCGGCGTGCCGGTGCTCCCGGTCAGCGCCCGCCACGGCTGGGGGGTCGACGAGCTCCGCTCCGTGATCGTCAAGCGGGTGGCGGAGAAGAAGGCCACCCGGGCCCGCCTCGAGGCGGACGTGCGCACCGCCGCGCTGCGACTCCAGGAGGAGGTCGGCAGCGGCACGGCCCCGACGCTCTCCCCGGAGCGCATCGCAGCCCTCGACGACGCCTTCGCCGACGCCGCCGGGGTGCCGATCGTGGTCAAGGCCGTGGCCGACTCCACCCGGATGCGCGCCAACCGCGCCACCGGATGGCCGGTGACGGCGTGGTTCTCGCGGCTGCGGCCCGACCCGCTCAAGCGGCTCCACCTCGACCTCGGGGCGTCGGGCAAGGAGCTCACGGGCACCGCCCGCACCTCCGTGCCGCAGGCCACCGGCGTCCAGCGCGCCCGCATCGACAGCGAGGTGCGCGCCCTGGCCGACCAGGTGGGCGAGGGCATGGCCCCGTCGTGGGCCGGTGCCGTGCGCGCCGCGTCGGTGTCGCGACTGCCCGACCTCAACGACCGCCTCGACCGCGCCGTCGCGGCCACCGACCTCGGCGCCGCGAGGATCCCCGTCTGGGCCGGCCTGGTGCGGGTCCTGCAGTACCTCCTCATCCTCTCCGCCGTCGTGGGCGCCGGCTGGTTGGCCCTGCTCGCACTCGGCTCCTACGCCCGGCTGCCCGAGCCGCCGACGCCCGAGATCGGCGCGTTCCCCCTGCCGACGCTGCTGCTGCTCGGTGGGATCGGACTCGGGCTGCTGCTCGCCCTGGTCTGCCGCTGGCTGGTGTCGGTGACCGCGAGGTCGCGCGCCCGCGCGGCCGACAAGCGGCTGCGTGAGGCGATCTCCGAGGTCTCCGCAGAGGTGGTCGTCGCGCCGATCCAGGCCGAGCTGGCGTCGTACGCCGCGGTCCGCGACGGCCTCTCCGTCGCACTGAAGTAGGCCACCGGACGTCCACAGGGACGGCTCGCGGCGCGTTGTCCCCAGCCCGCCGGCGCCGGCGGTCGGCACTGTCGGCCGCGCTGTCGAGCCTTGGGTGCGTGCGGCGGACGGTCCGTCGCCGACACAGGAGGCATCGTGCGATGAACGACACCCAGATCACCCTGACCGGCTGGATCGGCGGGCCTGTGACGCTCCGCGACCTCGGCGACGGTCGCCAGGTCGCCTCGTTCCGCGTGGCCTGCACTCCCGCGCGCTACCGCGACGGCGAGTGGGTCAAGGGCACCACGACCTGGCACACCGTCAAGGCGTGGAACCGGCTGGCCCGCCACGTGGCCCAGTCGCTCGCGAGCGGCGACCCCGTGGTCGTCCAGGGACGGCTCGTCGCCGACGTGTGGGAGCGGGAGGGCCGGTCGCAGACGTCCTTCGAGGTGGTCGCGAGCGCGGTCGGCCACGACCTCACCCACGGCACGACGACCTTCACCAAGCCGGTCGAGGCCCGCGCCGAGGCCCGCACCGACGCCAGCACCGACCCCACGGTCGGCGAGCCGGTGGTCACCCAGCCGGCCGGGCAGGTGGCCGCCTGAGCGCACGCGGCGCGTGTGACGGACCGGCCGCCCCGACGACCGGGTCGCCACACGTGCCGCTCCCCGACCGCGCGAGGGTCAGCAGGCGTCCGGCGCGATTGTCGGCGGGCGTGCGGTTCCCCGTAGGCTCGCCCGCATGGCTGAGTACGTCTTCACGCTGCGCAACGTGCGCAAGGCCCACGGTGACAAGGTCGTCCTCGACAACGTCACCCTCTCGTTCCTCCACGGCGCCAAGATCGGCGTCGTCGGACCCAACGGCACGGGCAAGTCCTCGCTCCTCAAGATCATGGCGCAGCTCGACCACGCCAACAACGGCGACGCGATCCTCGACCCCGAGGCGACCGTCGGGATGCTGCAGCAGGAGCCGCCGCTGAGCGAGGGCAAGACCGTCCTGGAGAACGTCGAGGAGGCCGTCGGCGACCTCAAGGCGAAGATGAAGCGCCTCGAGGACGCCTACATGGAGATGGGCGACCCCGACGCCGACCAGGACGCCCTCATGCAGGAGACGGGCGACCTCCAGACCGAGCTCGACAACGCGGGCGCATGGGACCTCGACAGCCGCCTCGACCAGGCCATGGACGCGCTGCGCTGCCCCCCGCCCGACGCGCTGGTCGACAACCTCTCCGGTGGCGAGCGCCGCCGGGTCGCGCTGTGCAAGCTGCTGCTCCAGCAGCCCGACCTGCTGCTGCTCGACGAGCCCACCAAC
>CAZDAO010000392.1:0-4093 GCA_964503015.1 uncultured Nocardioides sp.
GACGGCGAGAAGAACAACCTCGAGGTGGTCCGCCTGATCCTCAAGCTGATGGGCCAGCCGGAGGACGCCTTCGACCACGTCACCGACCGCGCCGGCCACGACCTGCGCTACGCCATCGAGTCCGGCAAGCTGCGCCAGGAGCTCGGCTGGCAGCCGACGTTCCAGGACTTCGAGTCCGGCCTGGCCGACACCATCCGGTGGTACCAGGAGCACGAGGACTGGTGGCGCCCCCACAAGGACGCGACCGAGGCGAAGTACGCCGAGAAGGGCCAGTAGCCTCCGCTGGTCGAGCAGCGAGCGTGTCGAGACCAAGGACCCACATGACTGAATTGACCGTCGAGACCACCCCGATCCCGGGCCTGCTGGTCGTGCGGATGCCCGTGCACGGCGATGCCCGCGGGTGGTTCAAGGAGAACTGGCAGCGCGAGAAGATGGTGGCCCTGGGGCTGCCCGACTTCGGGCCCGTCCAGAACAACATCTCCTTCAACGCCTCCCGCGGCGCGACCCGCGGCATCCACACCGAGCCCTGGGACAAGTACATCTCGCTGGCCACCGGCCGGATCTTCGGCGCGTGGGTCGACATGCGCGAGGGCGAGAGCTTCGGCACGACCTTCCACATCGAGGTCGACCCGTCCATCGCGGTCTTCGTGCCGCGCGGCGTCGGCAACTCCTACCAGGCGCTCGAGGACGGCACCGCCTACACCTACCTCGTCAACGCCCACTGGCGCCCCGGCGTCAGCTACCCGGCGCTCCACCTCGCCGACGAGACCGCGGCCATCCCATGGCCGATCCCGCTCGACGAGGCCGAGATCTCCGAGAAGGACCACAACAACCCGCGCCTGGGCGACGTCGCGCCGATGCAGCCCAAGAAGACGCTGATCGTCGGCGCCCTCGGCCAGCTCGGCCGGGCGCTGCACGGTGCCTACCCCGAGGCGGACCGCGTCGACCTGTTCGAGGGCGACGGGGTCACCGCCCTCGACCTCACCGACGCGGCCGCCGTGGCTGCCTGGCCCTGGCACGAGTACGCCGTCGTGCTCAACGCTGCGGCCTACACCGCCGTCGACGCTGCCGAGACCCCCGAGGGCCGGGTCACGGCCTGGGCAGCGAACGCCTCCGCCCCGGCGACGCTCGCCGGCCTGGCGCGCGAGCACGGGTTCACGCTCGTGCACGTCTCCTCCGAGTACGTCTTCGACGGCACCGCCCCGCTCGACCCCGGCCACACCGAGGACGAGCCGCTCTCACCGCTCGGCGTCTACGCCCAGTCCAAGGCCGCCGGCGACCTCGCAGTCGGGCTCGCCCCGCGCCACTACCTCCTGCGCACCAGTTGGGTGATCGGCGAAGGCAAGAACTTCGTGCGCACCATGCAGGCGCTCGCCGAGAAGGGCGTGTCCCCCAGTGTCGTCGACGACCAGGTCGGGCGGCTCACCTTCACCGACGAGCTGGTCCGGGCGATCCGCCACCTGCTCGAGTCCGGCGCCGCCTACGGCACCTACAACCTCTCCAACGGCGGCCCCGCGATGTCGTGGCGCGAGATCGCGCAGGCGGTCTTCGAGCGCTCCGGCCGCAGCGCCGACGACGTCTCCGGCACCAGCACCGAGGCGTACGCCGAGGGGGTGCTGGCGCAGGGCAACCCGTTCGCCCCGCGCCCGCTCAACTCCGCGATGTCGCTGGAGAAGATCCGCGCCACCGGCTTCGAGCCCGAGGACGCCATGGCCGCCCTGGACCGCTACCTCGCTTGATGGGCTCGCTCCACCACTACCTGCGGTAGGAGGTCACTTCCTTGAGGGCGGGTCGCACGTCGGCGAGGTAGACGAGCGCGGCGATGGTGAAGACCAGGCTGATCAGGTTGAGCGGCGAGCCGCTCAGGATCAGCTGGGCGGCGAAGCCGAGCCCCGTGATCGCGCACCAGGCGGTCTTGGTCAGCTTGCCGGCCGCCTCGTAGGCCTCGCTGGAGTAGGTCAGCGAGTTGACGAACGCGAATCCCTTGATCGCGAGCATCGCCACGAGCACGACGAGGTAGAACGTGCCCTGGAGCTCGTAGATGTTCACGGGGAAAGAGTAGGACAACACAGGTAGGGCCCCCACCGTCTCGGTGGGGGCCCAACCACGTTCAGAACAGCGTCAGCTGCTCATCGTCTCTTCAGTCGCCGACCTTCTCGGCAGCCTCGACGACGGCCTCGACCGCGCTGGTCGCGGTCTTCTTGGCAGCGGTGGCGGTGGCCTTGGCGCTGCCCTGGGCGGCGGTGGTCTTCTTGGCCGCCGTCTTGCGGGCGGTCGTGGCGGAGGCCTTCTTCGCGGCCGCCTTCTGGGTGGCCTTCTTGGCGGTCGGCTTCGGCTTGGGTGCGACCTTGGTGGCGGCCGTCTTGTCGGCGGCCTCGACCTGGGCCTCGGCGGCCTTCTTGGCCTGGGTGGCGGTGGTCTTCGCCTTGGCGACCGTGGTCCTCGCGGAGGTCACGGTGGCCTTGGTCGACTCCTGGCGGCGGATGCGGCCGACGAGCGACTCACCGCGCTTGACGAGGTCGGCGTAGCGGGCGTTCGCCGCGGCGACGTTCTCGTCCACGAGGGTGGTGACCTTGGCGGGGTACGCCTTGGCCTCGGCCTGGAGCTCGGCCACGCGGGCCTCGATGGCGGCGCGGCGGGCCTGGGCGTCCTTGGCGAGGGCGTCCACGCGGGCCGAGACGACGGTGACGGCCTGCTCGCGCAGTGCCTTCGGGTCACCGGCCGTCTTCTGCACGTCCGCCGCACGAGCGGTGGCGGACTTCTGGACGGCGGCGACGCGCTTCTGCACGTCGGCGACCGCCTCACGGACGACCTCGACGGCGAGGTCGGTGACACCGACGCCGGCCATGACAGGCTTGAGGGCTTCGGTCTTGATGTCGAACTTGGCGGTGGCCATGTCGATCTCCTTCTTGGTGGGGTGCGGGGCTACTGGGGTTGTTCGGAGTGGTGGTTGAGCGCCAGGAACGAGGCGTAGACGTCGAGCAGCGACTGCTTCTGCCGCTCGGTCAGCCCCGTGTCGGCGAGGACGGCGAGCTCGACGGAGTGCGTCTGCTCGGTGTCCGGGTGGACCATGCCGGCCCGGACGTAGAGCTGCTCGGCCGAGACCCGCAACGCGCGGGCCAGCTGCTGCAGCACCTCGGCGGAGGGCTTGCGCAGACCTCTCTCGATCTGGCTGAGGTAGGGGTTGCTCACACCGACCTGGTCGGCCAGCTGCCGGAGCGAGAGCCGCGCGGCGAGGCGCTGCTCCTTGAGGTAGTCCCCGAGCGAGTTGACGACGGACTTGCTGCCCTTGTCACTCTTGTCCTTGCCCATGTCTCCAGTGTGCTAACTGTGTTAGCAGAACGCAAACAACTGGGCAGTGAGTGACCTCACAATCCCAATGCACAAGCGCACATTCGCGCTAACAAGGACCTTCCACCGATGCTCACCTAGGATCGTCCGATGCCGAGAAGAAGGCTCCACCCCTCCGTGCGTGCCCTGGTGGCCGCGCTGCTCACCGCCTGGCTCGCCGTGCTCGCCATCGCCCTCCTGGCGCCCTCTCCGGCGGGTCCCACCTGGCTGGTGGAGACCGTCTCCCGTATCGGCACGGACGAGGGCCTGCCGGCGTCGCTGACGGCCCTCTCGCGCGTCGAGTTCGTGCTCAACGTGGTGGCGTTCGCCCCGGTCCCCTTCCTCGGGGCGATGCTGTGGGACCGGCCCAGCTGGCGGGACTGGACGGCAGGCGGATTCGTCGCGTCGTTCCTGGTCGAGGTGACCCAGGCGCTGGCGCTGAACGAGCGCTCAGCCACCCACGCCGACGTGGTCGCCAACACCCTCGGTGCCCTGCTCGGCGCCTTCGCGGGCGCGCTCGTCGTACGGGTGCTGGGCGGCACCGAGCGCTACATGACCTCCTAGAACGCCGCGCGGATCTCCCCGACCGGCTTCCCGCCGCCGAGCAGGTCGTGCCGACCGGTCTCCTCGACCTCCTTGGCGTCCACGCCCTCCTCGCCGAGCACGCCCGAGCGGCGCAGTGCTTCAGCCATCAGCACCGGGCGCACCCGGGCGGCGCCGTCGTCGGTCTTCAGCGCCCACGCCCGGCCGTCGGGCAGCGCGA